>DAIDTV010000045.1 GCA_027457005.1 Chloroflexota bacterium | reverse complement strand
GCGTGGAGGTCGGCGGGGGCGAGGCGGCCGACGGGATCGACGCGGCGGGCGATGCGAACGACGGTGGCGGGAGCACGGCCACCGGGCTCGACCGTGCGGGGAGGACACCGGTGCCGGCCGGTCCCGTGCCGGCGTGACTCGCGCTCGAGGAACTCGCGGCCCCATGGTCGCCCGGATTGCCGGGCGCAGCCCATAGCGCCGCCGCCAGCAACACGAGGACGGCACCGGTCGCGGCGAACCCGACCACCAGGGACCGCCGGGCGCGGGGTCGCGGCGAGTCGCCGTTCACGGGCTGCTCCATCGGCCGCGACGGTACACCCGCCGCGCCACGTGGGCCCCAAATGGGCGGATTGCGCCCTCTGCTAGCGTGAGGCCATGATCGAGCCGAACCATCTACCGACGAGCTCCCAGCCGCCCTCCGCAATCGAACGGGTACGCCCCCTGGTTCGGACCCGGCAGTACCGCGAGTTCACCGAGGATCCCCCGGACCAGGCCGCGCTCGACGCCATCACCGAGGCCGCGCGGTGGTCGGGCAGCAGCAACAACGGGCAACCGTGGCGGTTCATCGAGATCCGCGATCGGACGAGCCTGCGGCGGCTGGCAGAGGCCGGGCTACCTCAGACACGTCCCCTGCTGACCGCGACCGCCGCGATCGCCATCGTGCTCCCGGTCGACCACGACCGCGCGATCTCTCACGCCTTCGATGACGGCCGGGCCGCGGAACGGATGCTCGTCGCCGCCTCGATGCTCGACCTGGGCGCGGGGATCAGCTGGGTCCGTGCCGACGTCCGGGAGGCAGTCGGCGAGATCCTGGGGCTGCCCGCCGACCGATTCGTGCGGACGATCGTCGCCGTGGGTCACCCGACCGAGGCGGCGCGCCGGCCCAAGTCGGCCCCGGGCCAGGCCCGGTTGCCGCGCGAGCAGGTCGTCTTCGAGGAGCGCTGGCGGAAGGAGTAGTCGCCGACGGCCGGTCGGTCGCCGTAATCGATCCGAAAGGCGGGCGGGTCGAGACTGCGCAGGTGTCGCCGCCACCTCGGTCGCCGACAGCCGCGCAGATAATGGGACGCCATGCATGAGCCTGATGCCCGCCGCCGGGCCACGCCCGCCGGCACGCGCGGGAGGCCCTGATACCGTGCGGATCCTCGTGGCCGAGGACGACCCCGGGCTGCGCGATGTGCTGGTCGAGGGGCTCCAGGACCAGGGGTACCAGGTGGACGCCGTGGAGCGCGGCGACGACGCGATCCTGCAGCTCAGGTTCTACGAGTACGACGTGGCCGTCATCGACTGGCGCATGCCCGGCGCGCCCGGGATCGACGTGGTCGCCTGGGCGCGCCGCCACGACCGCCCCACCGCGCTCCTGATGCTCACCGCGCGCGACGCGCCGCCCGACCGGATCCAGGGACTGGACGCCGGCGCGGACGACTACCTCGTGAAGCCCTTCGACTTCGGGGAGCTGCTGGCTCGAATCCGGGCGCTCCAGCGCCGCCCCAGGGGCGTGGACGGCCCGGTCGTGGAACGCGGCGCCCTCGCGCTCGACCCGGTGCGCCGCGAGATCACCGTCGGTGGGCGGCCGCTGAACCTGACCACCACGGAGTACAACATCCTCGAGCTGCTGATGCGCCGTTCGCCCGCGGTCGTGGACCGCAAGGCGATCGCGGAGCACGCCTGGCGCGACGAGACCGATCCGCTCGGCTCCAACGCCATCGACGTCCAGCTGAGCCGCCTGCGCGCGAAGCTGCCGGCCGCCGGCGTGCGGATCGTCACGGTCCGCGGCGCGGGCTACCGCCTGGAGCAGGTGTGAACGTGCCCGGCCGGCTGAGCCTCCGCGGACGTCGCGACGGCCGGCGGGGCCAGGACGTCCGGGCAGCCTCGATCCGCGTGGCCCTCTCCGCCGCGGCGGTGGTGGGCGTGGCGTATCTGGTGGTGGCCGCGGCCGTGGTGCTGATCGTCACCCGCACGCTGACTGCGCATATCGACGGGCGGCTCGCGATGTCGCTTGCGCAGATCGGCCGCGAGCCGCCGCCGCAGACCGCCGGCTTCGGGGCGCCTCCGCCGGAACGGCCGTTCGGGCCCCCCGTCATCGTGTGGACCATCCACCCGGACGGCGACGTCACCTGCAACACCTCCAACGCGGTGCTGCCGGCCGCCTACCGGACGGTCGGCGCGCCACGGACCATCGCGATCAACAACGCCGAGGTGCGCATCACGGGCGCCGCGGCCGGTGGGCAGTACGTGGTCGTGGGCCAGACCATGGAGAGCGTCTCGCAGGCCCAGTCGACCGTCATCGTCGCCGAGGCGATCATCGGGCCGATCCTGTTGCTGCTGGTGTTCCTCGGCGCCGTGGGAATCGGGCGCCGCGTGGCCGCCCCGATCGAGCGCGCCCGGCAGCGCCAGCTCGAGTTCACCGCCGACGCCTCGCACGAGCTGCGCACCCCGCTGTCGGTGATCGAGGCGCAGACCAGCCTGGCGCTGTCCCACGATCGCTCCGAGGCCTGGTACCGCACCGCGTTCCAGCGCGTGGACCACGAGAACAAGCGGATCCGGCGGCTGGTGGACGACATGCTCTGGCTGGCCCGCTTCGATGCCGCCCAGGGGCAGCCGAACGCGGAGCCGGTGGATGCCGGCGTCCTGGCCGCCCAGACCGCGGACCGGTTCGCGGTCGTCGCGGAGGCCCGGCACCTGTCGCTCCGGGTCCACCCGGCGCCCGGATCCAGCGTGATCGCGGTGCCTCCCGAGTGGCTCGACCGGCTCCTGGGCGTGCTGCTCGACAACGCCTGCCGCTACTCGCCCGAGGGCGGCTCGGTCGACGTTTCCGTGACCCACGACGGCACACGGGTCAGGGTGACGGTGGACGACTCCGGGCCCGGGATCCCGCCCGAGGAGCGCACCCGCATCTTCGACCGCTTCCACCGGGCGACCGACACGCCGGGTGGCGCCGGGCTGGGCCTGGCCATCGCGGACGCCGTCGTCAGGGCGTCCGGGGGTCGCTGGCGGATCGGGATCTCGCCCGCGGGCGGTGCGAGCATGTCGGTCAGCTGGGCGAGGGCGCTGGCCGACGCGGGCGAGACGGGGTCCGGGTGATCAGTCGGCCGGGCCGGCCGACCGGACCTCAGGGCGCCGCGGCCCCGGTGCTGCCCCCGAGGGTCGCGAGCAGCGCGGCGGTCGAGGCGGGGACGGGATCCAGGCCGTCCGGGTTGTACAGGTGGTCGGCCGCCGTGCCCGGGACCCCCAGGTGGCCGTACTGCCAGACGATCCGGTGCGTGGCCGGATCGATCACGTCGACCGTCTGGCCGAAGTCGTCGGTGACCGCGATGTTCCCGTTGGAGAGGCGTACCGCCAGCGACGGGTTCGAGAGCATCCCGGGCCCGCTGCGCACGTCGTAGCGCCAGACGACGCGCCCCGCGGGCGTGACCTCCTCGATCTGCCCGGGCGTGGAGTAGTCGACCACCAGCACGTTCCCGTTCGGCAGGAGCTGGGCGTCGGACGGATAGGCGATGTCGCGCAGGTGGATCGCCCACACCAGCCGTCCCTGCGCGTCGAGCCGGTCCACCCAGCTTCCGCCGATCTCGGTGACCAGCATTCCGCCGTCCGCCAGCGGCACGTCCCCGTTCGGGGCCGCGTACGAGACGGGCGGGTCGTGGCGGCGGACTCCCGTGAGCCCCACCTGGCGAACGATGGTCTTCGAGGGCGAGATGAAGAGGACCCGCTCGTTCCTGATGTCGGCCACCGTGACCGTGCCGTCGGGGAGGACGTAGGCGTCGTCGGGCCCGTTCAGGTAGCCGGGCGCGCTGCCGGGCCGACCCGTGTGCCCGTACTGCCACACGACCTTCCGGGTCGCGATGTCGATGATCGAGACGGTGTGGGCGTTCTCCTGGTTGATCACGATGTGTGCGCCGTCCGGCGTGAAGAAGGCGTCGTCCGGACCCCAGGACTGCGATCCGCGCGGCCCGCCCGGATCGATGGTCATCGACCAGATGATCCGCTTCGCCGGCGTGACGATCAGCAGGCGGTCGTTGCCGCGGTCGGCGATCAGCAGGTCACCGGGAAGAGGGCCCGCGGATGTCGCCGGCGATGGGCTCGGCGGCGTCCCGGGTGCCAGCACGGCCTGGGGGGATGTCCCGTGCGCCGACGACGCCCCGGCTCCCGGCAGAGACGAGCCCGCGGCGGCAGCGGAAGCGGCTGCCACCGCCGGCCCGGGACCCGGGGCCGTGCTCGAGCTGGCGATGTGGGCAAGGACGACGCCGCCGGCCAGCACGACGACGAGGGCCGCGATCGGGGCAGCGATTGGCAGAGGTCTCTGGGGCATCGCCGAACGGTACCGGACCCTGATGAGCGGCGGGTCTACATCGGGTTAGGTTTCGACGCACTTCCCCACTCCCGCGCGGGGCCTGGCCGGTGCGGCGTTCATGGCCGGTCGCGACGCGTGGCGAGCCCCTGGCCTCGCACGTTGTCAGTCGATTGCGCAAGTACGCAACTAGGTGCTAGCATCGCGGAGGCCCGCCACGGCCGATCCGCGGCGCAAGGTGCCGGAGGCTATCGCTGGTGTCCCGTCGCGACCGCAGATCCCGAGGTCGATCCCCCGACCGCGCGCGCCCCGCCGGGGCGCAGTCGAGCCCGCCACAGCAGCCGGCTGAGGCGGCGGCCGCGCAGCAGCACCCGTCCCCGGATCGATCGGCGGTGGCCGCGGAGGGGTCCCGCCCGACGGCCCGGAGACCGCGGACGACCCCCGAGGGGACGCGTCGCACCGGTGGACGGCGCCCGGCATCCCGCCTGCGGCGCTGGGCCTTCCCGGGGCTGATAACGCTCGCCGGCGTTGCCGCCGTCGCGATCGTGGTGGCCGGCGTGAGCGCCGCGACGGCACCGCCCGTCCGTGCCGCGACACCAACGCTCGGCGCGTCGACGGCACCGGTGACGATCGTCGAGTACGCCGACTACCAGTGCCCGTACTGCGCCACCTGGGCGAAGACGGTCGAGCCGCAGATCAAGCAGGCCTACATCGATACCGGCAAGGTCAGGCTGGAGTGGCACGACATGGCCTGGATGGGGGGCGAATCGAAGGACGCCGCGAACGCCGCACGATGCGCCGGCGACCAGGGCCAGTTCTGGGCGTACCACGACCTGCTGTACCGGTCGCAGGCGGGGCAGAACAGCGGCGCGTTCTCGAAGGACCGCCTCAAGGCCTTCGGGCGGCAGCTCGGGCTGAAGGCGGCCACCTTCGATGCATGCGTCGACTCGGACAAGTACGGCGGCGCGGTGCAGGCGGACTTCGCGCAGGCCGCGAAACTCGGCATCACCGGGACCCCGGCCTTCTTCGTCAACGGCCAGCGGATCGAAGGCGCGCAGCCGTACTCCGCGTTCCAGTCCGCGATCGACTCGGCGCTGGCCGGCCGGTGAGCGCACCGGTCGAGCGCAAGCGGTAGCCCGTGCCGGTCGAGCTCCTGGTCGCGTTCGCGGGCGGCACGCTCTCGCTGCTAAGCCCGTGCTCGGCACTGCTGCTGCCCGCGTTCTTCGCGTACGCGTTCCCCTCCCCCACGCGGCTGGCGCTGCGGACGGCCATCTTCTACCTCGGCCTGGTCACGCTGCTCGTGCCCGCCGGCCTGGGCGCCGGCGCAATCGGCGCGGTCCTGCTGACCGAACGGGGCCCGCTCACGCTGCTTGCCGGGCTGACGCTGATCGCCATCGGCATCGTGCAGTTGGTGCTCGGCGGATTCGAGCTGCCCGGCGCCTCCCTGCGCCCGGCCATGAGTGCCGAGAGCGCGGCCAGCACCTTCGTCCTCGGCCTCAGCTACGGGCTGGGAGGCTTCTGCGCCGGCCCGATCCTCGGGGCGATCCTGACGATCGCGGCGGGGTCGGGCGGCGTGGCCCCCGGCGCCGTCCTGCTCGCCGCCTACGGTGCCGGGATGGCCTTCCCGCTCTTCCTGCTGGCCCTGGCCTGGGAGCGCCTGGGCACCGCCACGCGGGGGCGGCTGCGCGGGCGGCAGGTCCGGCTCGGCGGGGTCGAGCGGCACATCTCCACGGTCGTCTCGAGTGCGATGTTCATCGCGCTGGGTGCCGGGTTCATCGTCTTCCAGGGCCCCAACGCGCTCTCCGGCCTGTACGCCGGCTTCGGCCTGGACGAGCTCGCGCTGCGACTCGAGGCGGCGCTCCAGGTGGCGGCCGCGGAGGCGCCGCTCGCGGTGGTCGGCACGGCGGTCGGCGTCGCGGCGGTGCTCGCGATCGCCGGTCGGCGGCTCCTCGGCACCGGCACGGACGTGCGCGACCGGTGACGCTGGCGACCGTCCTTGCACGACCGCGCAACCAGTCTTCAGAGCCGTAACAGACGCTGAGGGCACTTAAAATCCCGTAACGGGAGGGCGATACCGTCCGGGACGCATCATGGAAAGGAGCCTGCATGTCGTCTGACGGTGCGAGCGGCTCGGGCACACTGACCGACGCGCTGAACGAGGCGCCCCTCAGCGTCTTCCATCTCCGGGCGATGTTCACCGCGGGGATGGGGTTCTTCACCGACGCATACGACCTGTTCATCATCGGCGTCGCGCTCGCCCTGGTCACCGCCCAGTGGCACCTGACGACCACCGAGGCGACCCTCGCGAGCAGCATCGCGCTGGTGGGTGCCTTCTTCGGCGCGGTGGTGTTCGGTCGCGTGGCCGACGTGCTGGGTCGCAAGGCGGTCTACGGGCTGGAGGCGGCGATCATGGCGCTCGCCGCGATCCTGTCGGCCGTCTCGCCGGACATCACGTGGCTGATCGCCTCCCGGTTTCTGCTCGGGATCGGGATCGGCGGCGATTACCCGGTGAGCGCCACCATCATGAGCGAGTACGCGAACCGCAAGGACCGCGGCCGCCTGGTGAGCATGGTGTTCTCGACGCAGGCCGTGGGACTGATCATCGGGCCCGTGGTGGGGCTCACGCTGCTCGGGGCCGGCGTCTCCAACGATCTGGCGTGGCGCATCATGCTGGGCCTCGGGGCGGTCCCCGCGCTGGCCGTGATCTATCTCCGGCGGACCATGCCCGAGTCACCCCGGTACGTGGCGCGCGTGATGGGCAACGCCTCGGCCGCCGCGGCGAGCATGGCGGGCTTCACCGGCGGCGCGATCCGGGCGTTCGGGGACGAGGCGCCGGTGGTTCGCCAGCGCTTCGTGGACTTCATCGGCAACCGGCGGAACCTGGTGCTCCTGGCGGGCACCGCCGGCTCCTGGTTCCTGCTCGACTACGCGTACTACGGGAACACCATCTCCACGCCCCTGATCCTGGGGACGGTCTCCCCGCACGCCAGCCTGATGCAGTCGGTGGCCTGGAGCCTGATCATCTTCGCGCTCGCCGCCGCGCCGGGCTACGTGCTGGCGCTGGTGACGATCGACCGCATCGGGCACCGGCGGCTGCAGTGGATCGGCTTCCTGGGCATGGCCGCCGCGTTCGGGTTGATCGGGCTGGTGCCGTCCGTGACGCACCTGGTGGTTCCCTTCCTGGCGCTCTACGGGATGAGCTACTTCTTCACCGAGTTCGGGCCCAACGTGACCACCTTCGTGCTGCCCAGCGAGGTCTACCCGATCACGAGCCGGACCACCGGCCACGGGCTGTCCTCGGGCGTCGCGAAGCTCGGGGCGTTCATCGGCGTGTACGCGTTCCCGCACCTGGAGGCCGCCCTGGGCCTGCAGGTCACGCTGCTCTTCACCGCCGGTGTCGCGCTGCTGGGAGCGCTCCTCACGCTGGTGCTGCCCGAGCCGGCCGGCCTCACGATCGAGGAGGCGTCGCGCGAGCGCCACGCGGGGCCGAGGCCGCACGAGGCGACGCCCACCCCCGAGCCGGGGCTGCTGACCACCTGACCCTGCGCCGGGCACGGGGCGAGCGCCGGGCCCCGATGCGAGGCCCGCGACGGGACCTGCGTCCCCCGGCGGCTCAGGGTGCCCGGCGGGCCACCACGACGGCGTCCACGCGCTGTCCGCCCCCGTGGCTCGCGCGCCGTGCCTCGGCTCGCTCGACGACCACGCCGGGAACCTCCGCGACGATCTCCTCCTCGGTGTAGAGGACCCGCGGGTCCTGCGGTCCGCCCACGCCCTCCGCCAGGTTGCGCCGGTGGTGGCCCACCACCAGCAGCCGGCCGCCCGGGGCGAGGGCGCGCGCGGCGCGCCGCAGGACCACCCGCCGCTCATCCGGTGGAAGGTGGAGGTAAACCAGCGAGACGAGGTCGAAGCTTCCCTCCGGGGGAATCCAGGTGAGCAGGTCGTGCGCCTGCCAGTCGACCTCCACCTCCGCCTCGGCCGCCCGCCGCCGTCCCCGATCGAGCGCCACCGACGAGAAGTCGACGGCGGTCACGTGCCACCCCTGCCGTGCCAGCCACACCGCGTTGCGGCCGTCGCCGCAGGCGAGGTCCAGGGCCCGCCCGGGCGGCAGCGGACCGGCCTCGCCGACCAGGACCGGGTCGGGCTCGCCCGATTCGATGTGCTCACGCTCGGCATGGCGCCGGTCCCACGCCCTGCGGCGCTCGTCGTGCTCCGTCATGCCGCCATTGTCGCCGAGCGCGGCCCATCGGCGGCCGGCGGCTCTCCGCCGCGCCGGGCTACGGGACGGCCGGGTCGGTATGACGCCCCCTCGGTCACGGCAAGGTTCCGTGCCGGGCCGCCGGATCGGGGTCGGCGGCCGGACGAGCCACGGGCACGCCGGCGCCCTCCGCGGCCAGCGCGTCGTGGATCCGGGCGGCGATCGCCGCCTCGATGACGGTGTCGGGGTCGCGCAGCCCGCCCATCCCGGCGCGCACGCCCACCAGGCCGGCGTACAGCGGGGGGCAGGTCGGGCACGTGGCGAGATGCTCCTCGACCGCGGCCTTCGTGGTCTCGTCGAGCTCGCCGTCCATGTACGCCGACACGTGCCGCCGCGCCCGCCAGCATCGCATCGGCTGCGCCAGGCTCGCCCGGCGACGAGCATCGTCCTCGGCGAGCGCGCTCACCAGCATCATCCTCCCCCGCCGCAGCCGCTGCTTCGTGGCGGGCAGCCCCACGGCCATGGCGCCGGCGATCTCGACCGCGGTCCAGCCCAGGGCGTCGTGGAGGACCACGGGGACCCGGTAGATCACCGGGAGCCGGGCCAGCGCGTCCTCGAGCTCGTCGCGCAACTCGGCGCGGTCCAGCACGAGGTCGGGCCGGACCGAGTACGCGTCGTCCTTCCAGTCGGCCTCGATCCGGTCGATGTCGAGCTCGTCGTGGCGGCTGCGCGAGCGGTCGATCACGCGGTTGACAAGGCTCCGGCGCAACCAGGGCGCCAGCGCGGCCGGGTCGCGCAGCTGGTCGCGCCGCCTCCACGCCCCAACCAGGGTCTCCTGGGCGCAGTCCTCCGCCACGTCCGCGTCGCGGAGGAGCCGGGTGGCGAGCCGGACCAGGGCCGGCAGCTCGGCCGCCAGCCGCTCCGCGAACTGCTCGCCTTCCCGCGCGTCTGCCACGTGCCCTCGCTGTCGGTGTTCTCTCGGTCAGCGGCGCGCGGCCGACCGCGTGCTCACGCGCAGCAGCGCGTACAGCGGGCAGAAGCCCACGATGCCGGTCACGAGGGCGATGGCGGCGACCACCACCGCAAGATACGAGAGCGGCGCGGTCACCGCACCGCCGAGGGCCACGGCGCCCAGGACGATGCCGAGGACGATGCGCACGAGGCGGTCGACGGGGTGTTCGTTCTGCGGAATGGACATCGGTTGGTTCCTCCGGTTCGCGCGGGGCTGGTCCCCGCTGTCACATGGAGGACGAGGTGGCTCCCGGAATGGATACATGGGCGGGCGGGATCTCGATCCAGAACACGGCGCCGGACGCACCCGTGGCCGCCCCGCGACCCAGGGG
>DAIDTV010000044.1:4054-9861 GCA_027457005.1 Chloroflexota bacterium | reverse complement strand
CAGGACCGGCGAGAGCAGCGAGCCCAGCACCGACCCGTGCCAGACCCGCCGGTACACCATCAGGTTGTGCTCCAGGACCCGCGCGCCGACTGCCATGCCGCCCCCGGCCCTGTTCAGTCGACCAGGGAGCGGCCGGTGAGCCGCAGGAAGACGTCCTCGAGCGAGCTGCGACGGACCAGCACGCTCTCGGGCCGGACGCCGCGCGCATGCACGCCCTCCGCCGCCGCCTCCCCGTCCTCCGCGTACAGCAGCACGCGATCGGGCAGCCACTCAACGCGGTCGCAGAGCCCGTCCAGCCGGCCTTCGAGCGACTCCTGCACCCCGGGTTGGAACCGCAGCTCGGCAACCTCGCGGCTCGAATACCGCTCGATCAGCTGCCTCGGGGACCCTTCGGCCGCGATCAGGGCCTTGTCCATCACCACCAGCCGATCGCAGAGCTGCTCCGCCTCGTCCATGTAGTGGGTGGTGAGGACCAGCGTCACGCCGCGCTGCTTCAGGCGGTACAGGCGATCCCAGAGCAGGTGCCGTGCCTGGGGATCCAGCCCCGTGGTGGGCTCGTCGAGCAGCAGGAGGTCGGGCTCGTTGATCAGCGATCGGGCGATGGTGAGGCGGCGCTTCATGCCCCCCGACAGCGGCTCCACCCGGTCGCCGGCACGGTCGCCCAGCTGGACGAAGTCGAGCAGCTCGTCCGCCCGCCGCAGTGCCTCGCGCCGGTTCAGGTCGAAGTAACGGCCGTAGATCAGCAGGTTCTCGCGGACCGTCAGTTCCATGTCGAGGCTGTCCGCCTGGGGCACCACGCCCAGGCGCGCCCGGATCCGGGGACCGTCCCTCCGAGGGTCGAGCCCGAGCACCCGCAGCGAGCCAGAGGTGACGGGCGAGACGCAGCCGATCATCCGCATCGCCGAGGTCTTGCCGGCCCCGTTGGGCCCGAGGAAGCCGAACGACTCGCCGGGGGCCACGTCGAAATCGATCGCGTCGACCGCGGTGAACGACCCGAACCGCTTGGTGAGCGCACGTGCCTCGATGAGCGGTGGCGGCGCCTGCGCACCGGCGGACGGCACGACGGCCGCGTGGGCGTCGAGGTGTGACATGAGACGACGATGGTACGCCGCGCAGGCGGCTGGACGCCCGCAGCGGCCGCGAACCGGCAGAATGGGGCGCGTGTCACGATTGACCGGACGCCACGGGGATGCGGCCCTGGTCGCCCTGCTCGTGCCGGGTACGCAGCCCAACCGGATCCTCCGCGCCGCGATTGCGGCCGCTGCCGCGTGGTCCACCCTGACCACGGCGTCCGCGCTCCTCCGGTCCTATCCCCTGGCGGTCGACCTGCAGATCCCGATGCAGGCCACGGAACGCTGGATCCACGGTGGAGCGCCCTACCTGGCCTCGAGCTTCCAGGTCACGGTGGGCGCCGGCCAGCCGTTCCTCTACCCCCCGTTCGTGCTTCCGGTGCTCGCTCCGTTCGCCATGCTTCCGCAGGTCCCGGTGACCCTGGGATGGGCGCTCGCGTGCGTGGCAGCCGCCGCGTGGGCGTGCCGTCGGCTCGGGATCCCCTGGTGGGCATGGCCGTTCGCATTCGCCTGGCCTCCGTTCGCCGAGGCGCTCCTCGGGCTCAACGTCCAGGTCCTGCTCTTCGCGGCGTTCGTCGCGCTCTTCTTCGATGCGCCGGCAGGGCCCGCACGGCCGCGGGACCACGAGCTGACTGCGGACGGGAGTCCCCGGCCGGCGCTCGTGGACGGCCTCCTCGGCGTCTTCGTCGCCATCCTGAAGACCTCCCAGGTCCACCCGTGGGTCTACCTGCTGCGACGCCGCCGGCGTGCCGCCATCCTCGGCGTGGTCGCGGCGGCGGTGTTCGTGCTTGCCACCCTGCCGTTCACGGGCCTCGCCATCTGGGTCGACTGGCTGGAGCAGGTGCGGCGCGCAGCCCAGCCTGGGCTCGGGGTCGGCGGGATCTCGCTGCAGCACCTGGTCCCGCTGCCGGTCGGGTTGGCCCTTTCCGCCGCGACGGTGCTGCTCGTCCTCGCCGTCCCGCGCCGGCACGCGGGGGCCTGGATCGGGCTCCTGACGCTGGTCGGATCGCCCGACCTGCACGTGTTCGGGTTGCTGTTCGCGGTGCCGGCGATGCTGACGGTCCGACGGGAGATCGGCCTGGCGGCCGCTTTCGCGATCGGGCTCTTCACGACGCAGGGATCCTGGGCCGGGGTCGCCCTGGTCGCCGGCGCGCTCCTGCTCGCCGCTCGCTACCCGGCCCTGCTCGAGCCCGGGGCTATGCCCTCGGACGTGCGGTCAGGAACAGGCTCAGGGCACCAACCCCCGCGACCGCGGCGAAGAGGACGATCCCGGTGATGCCGGCGCTCACGCCGCCACGCAGCAGGATCCAGGCGAGGAACAGCGCGACGAGCGGGCCGAGGAACAGCCCGGGCCGGTCGCCGACGAGGAAGTCGTACCAGAAGGCGCCGAATGCCCGGACGTACCGCATGTCCTACTCCTTCGCCACGAGGGCCGCGGGGAGGCTGCGTGCGGTGAGCATCGCGCGCACGGCCCGGACCCCGGCCAGGCTGAGCACGAGATAGGCGGCGAGCAGCACGAGCAGCACGGCGTCGCTGCCGGGCCAGGCGATGCCGATCCCTTCGCCGGCCCAGAACGTGCCAAAGGTGACGAGCATGAGCCCCACCGCGTACTTCAGCCCGTTCTCCGGCACCCGGGCGAGCGGGCGGTGCAGCGCGGCGCCCGTGGACAGGACGAGCACGCCGGCCACGGCCGCCCCGAGCGCCGCCGGGCCGAGCTGCCCGGCCGAGGCGCCGAAGGTGACCACGATGAACGCCACCTCGAGCCCTTCCAGCAGGACGCCCTTGAACGCCACCGTGAAGCTGATCCAGTCCATCCCCGTGGCCGGGACCGGCGGCTCGTCGCGGAGGGCCGCGACCTCCCGCGCGTAGATCGCCGCCTCGTCGTGTTTCGCCTTCGCGCCGCCGGCCCGGAGCACCGCCTTCGTCAGCCACTGGAGACCATAGATGAGCAGGAACCCACCGACGAGCCTCAGGATCTCGATCGGCACGAGCACCACGCTGGCGGTGCCGAACACGCCGACGATCACCGCCAGCGCAAGGACGGCACCGCCCACGCCGATCAGCGTCGAGCGCCACTGGCGGGTCACGCCGACAGCGAGCACGATGGTGAGCGCCTCCACGAACTCCACCACCGAGGCCAGGAAGGCCGGTACCGCGGCCACGAGCGTCTGCATCAATCCACCGTGTGTAATATCTGCTACATCAAACGAATGCTACAGGGCAACCCGCGACGGGGTCAAGGAGTTCCGGGAGGGGCAGGTTGAGCACGAGTGTCACGTCGCGCCCGGCACGCTTCGTGGTGCTGGTCTACCGCGTGCCGCCGAAACCGACGGCGAACCGCGTGTACGTGTGGCGCATGCTCAAGAAGGTCGGCGCCGTCTACCTGCAGCAGTCCGTGTGCGTGTTCCCGCAGAACGCCCGCGTGGCGCGCGATCTGCAGCCCATCCTGCGCAGGATCGAGGAATCCTCGGGGGAGTACCACGTCCTGCCCCTGCGCAGGCTCCCGCCCGAGGAAGAACAGAAGCTCATCGCCCAGTTCGTCGAGCAGACCGCCCGCCACTACGCGGAGATCATCGAGAACTGCGAGGTCGACTTCGTCAAGGAGATCGAGTTCGAGACGTTCCGGCAGAACTTCACGTACGAGGAGGCGGAGGAGATCCGCAGCGACTACGAGAAGGTCTGCGCCTGGTTCGCGCGTGTCCGCGAGCGTGACTGGTTCGGGGCACCCAACCAGGAGGACGCGCGCGCGTGGCTGGATCGCTGCGCGACGCTGCTGGAGGAGTTCGAGGGCCGCGTGTTTGAGATGCAGGCGAGCGAGACCGGCTCGCTGGTCGCGACGACGCCGCGCAGGAGCAGACGCCGGCCTGCCGGCGTCGTGCGCCCCGGTACCGCCGCCCCCGCCCACGAGGCCTGAGGTCCAGGTCACGACGGCTTGGGGATCGACGGCTCGTTCCTCAAGCGCGACCGCGCGCCGGACGGCTGGTCGTCGGGGAAGAAGTCGGGAAAGAAGAAGCACCCAGCCGGATCCAGGGTCAGGCTGACCGCGTCGCCCCGGCTCCAGCGGCGCTCGTCGTGGATGCCGACGAGGAGCTCGCCCCAGGGCAGTTCGACCGCGTGGTCGTACCCCCGCCCGCGAAACGCCGTGTCGGTGATCCTTCCAGCGATGCCCGATCCAGACGGCGGTCCCAGGTGCACCGCGGCGTGGCGCAGCATGATGCGGCCGGGCGTCCCCTCCACGCTCAGCGATGCCGGCGCAGCGGCGACAGCGTAGGCGTCGGCGGCACCCAGTCGCACCCGGAGCTGGTCGGGACCGGCCTGCCCCTCAGCGGTGGCGCGCAGCCAACCGGCGAGCCCGGTGAACTGCGCCACGAACGCGGTCGCCGGCCGGAAGTACACCTCTTCGGGCGTCCCGAGCTGTACCAGCCGGCCGGCATGGAGCACCCCGATCCGGTCGGCGAGAGCGAACGCCTCCGCCTGGTCGTGGGTGATGTAGATGGCGGTCGCGGCCGCCTCGCGCGCGAGCGTCGCGATTTCGACTCGCAACTCCTCGCGCAGGCCGGCGTCGAGATTCGACAGCGGCTCGTCGAACAGCAGCAGGCCCGTGCCGGCCGCCAGCGCCCGGGCAAGCGAGACGCGCTGCTGCTCCCCGCCCGAGAGCTCGTTCGGGAACCGCTCGCCGAGGCCACCGAGCCCGACGCGTTGGAGCAGCTCACGGGCCCGACGCACGCGTTCCGCCTTCGGGAGCCGCAGGCGACCGAGGGCGAACTCGACGTTCTGCTCGGCGGTCAGGTGGGGCCACAGCGCGTAGTCCTGGAAGACCATCGACAGGTCGCGACGTTCCGGGGCGACGTGATGTCGCTCCCCGTCCGCGACCAGCCGGCCGCCGATCGCGATCCGCCCGGCCGAGAGCCGCTCGATCCCCGCCAGGCAGCGCAGCAGGGTGGTCTTCCCGGAGCCCGATGGGCCCAGGAGGACCAGGAAGGAACCCGGCTCGACGGCAAACGACACGTCATCGAGGGCCGTCTTCGCACCGAAGCGCTTGCTCGCGCCGTCGATCACGACGCCGGGCGCGGCAACGCGCCCGTCCCCCGGCCGGCCAGCGGCGCCGTTCGTGCGGCTTGAGGCCGTGGTGCCGCTCGACCGGAGCGCGATGGTCGTGCTCATGGCGTCGCTCCCAGCGATCGGCGCCACCCCCTGGGTGTGATGAGCGCGAACAGCGCGAGCCCGACAAGGATCACGGCGAACTCCTCTCCGAGCGCCACCACGGTCATCGCCGTGCCGATGTCGTAGTGGTAGCCCGCCACATACGAGTTGATGGCCACCGAGACAGGAGGGGAACCGGGCGGGTACAGCAGCTGGGACACCGGCAGTTCGAGAAGCGTCTTCGCGAACGTGAGCAGGCCGGCCCACAGCAGGATGCGCGAGAGCATCGGCAGCACCGCCCTGCGCCAGGCCGACGCCGCCGAGCTCCCCTGGACGCGCGCCGCCTGCACGAGCGAATCCTGCAGCTGGGACACCGGGCCCACCATCAGCCTCGCCTGGCCGGGAAGCGCCGTCGCCACGTAGCCCATGAGCAGCAGCGGCGTGGTCTCGTAGAGATCCAGCCCGACGTTGCCCAGCAGCGGCAGGTTGTACGCGAAGATGTACCCGGCGGCCAGCACGATCCCCGGCAGCGCCACCGATCCGAGCAGCACGAGGTCGGTGAGGCGCGCCAGTCGCCCGCCCCCCCGGGCAGTC
>DAIDTV010000044.1:0-4044 GCA_027457005.1 Chloroflexota bacterium | reverse complement strand
CCCCAGGACCATCGTCGCCAGGGCGGCCAGGGCGGCCATGCCGGTCGAGAAGGCGAGCGGCGCCGCGAGGCCGGCATCGCCCGCGAAGACCGCCCGGTAGTTCGCCAGCGTCAGCGCCGAGACGCTGATCTCCGATCCGAAGCCCTTCAGGAGCGACGCCACGAGCGCGCCGACGATGGGCGCGCCGAGGGCGAGGCCGAACAACAGGACGATCCCGGCGGTGGCGAGTACGCGAATCGGCGGTGACAGGTGCGACCGGGTCGGGATGCGGGTGCGGCCCGAGACGACCGCGTAGGTACGCCCTCGGAGCGCCCACGCCTGCACCGCGATCGGGATGGCGGCCGACGCGACGAGCAACCAGCCGATGGCGGCGGCCAGCCCGAAATCCGCCGGGTTGTTGTCGATCGCCTGGAACAGCACGTAGGTGGCGACCGGGAAGTGGGCGCTCGCGGCCAGCGTGGATGCCACGCCAAAGTCGCTCATGGATTCGGCGAACACGATCGCGGCGGCGGAAAGCAGTGCCGGCCCGAGGATCGGGAGCAGGACCCGTGTCGTGCGCCACGTCCCCGCGCCATGCACGCGCGCCGCTTCCTCGAACTCCGATCCCAGGTGGAGCAGGGCCGCGGAGATCGTGATGTAGGCATAGGGCAGCGCCGACATCGCCAGCACGAAGATGACGCCGAGCGGTCCGAAGAACACCGCGTAGACCGGCGCGGCGTCGACCCCGGACTGGGCGAGTACGCCATGCGGCTGCAGCAGGTACTCCCAGCCCTCCGCGGCGAGGAACGTCGGCACGAGCAGCAGGGCCCACATCAGGATGGGCCACACCCGCCGTCCCGGCAGGTCGGTCCGATGCACGCCCCAGGCCAGTGATCCGCCGATCGCGACGCACAGGATGGACGTGGCGGTACTCACGCCGAGCGAATCCGCGAGCCCCTGGAGGGTGGCGCCCGAGAACGCGTTGGCGAAGTTGCCGAGCGTGAACCACTGGTCGCCGGCGCCGAACAACCGCGGTGAGAAGGCCTGGACCAGGAACACCGCCATGGGCAGGACAAGCAGCGCGCCGAGCACGACCCAGAGCGCGGCCGAGCCAGCGAGCAGGCCGGACCGGGCCAGCAGTCGAGCCGGCAGCGCGGCGTGACCGCGATGCAGGGAGTCCGGTGAGGCCACCGGCACGGGGCTCGTCCCCGGCAGGGACGGCGCGCCGCGCCGCCCCAGACCGAGGGGACCGATCCCGAGACGGTGGATCACTGCACGATGTTGTTCGTGAACCACGCGTTGATGGCGTTCTCCCGCGAACCCCAGAAGACCGGGTCGATGGGCCTGGCCGGGACGCTCGAGAGCGGCGGCAGCTGGGACAGCGGCTGGATCCCGTTCACCACCGGCCAGAAGAGGGAGTCACCGCCGGGATCGCCGGACTGCATGACGGACTGGCCCTGCGCCGACAGCACGAAGGCCGCGAACTGCTCGGCCTCGGCGATCGCCTGCGGCGAGGTCCTGGCGTCGATGCCGATGACGCTCGGGATGGGCGTAGCGGGGTTGATGAATGCCGTCTTGAGCGAGGGATCCTTCGCCTCGGCACCGATCCCGGCCGAGCTTTGGATGAGCGCTATCCTGATCTGTCCGCCCTCGAGCGCGTGCAGCGTGTCACCGTTCGTCTGGTTCACCTTGAGGCCGTTCGCCTTGAGTTTCTCCAGGAACGCCTCTCCCTGGGACACGCCACCCAGGTAGTTGAAGAGACCGGCCACGAACGGGTAGGTGGGGCCCGACACCGCGGGGTCGTTCATGCCGACCTGACCCTTCCAAGTCGGCGACAGCAGGGCGTTCCAGCTGGTGGGCGGGGAGCTGACCGTCTTCGAGCTGTAGACGACGGTTCCCGCCATCGTCACGCCGGTGGGCACGTAGCTCCTGTCCGCTGGAATGAGCGAGGACCCAAGCGAATTGAAGGCCACGCTGGGCTCGTATCCCTTGACCAGGTAGCCCTGCTGGTCGAGCGAGGCGAAGGCCTCATCCCCATCCACCCACAGGACATCCCACTTCGGGTTGTTCTTCTCGGCCTGGACCTTCACGAGCAGCGGGCCGGTACTGTCGTCCACCAGCTGGACCGGGATCCCGGTGGCGGCCTGGAATGCCTTCGTCATCGCCGAGTCGTACCCCTGCGCGGAGTACACGACGAGCGGCACGGGCGACGGGGTGGCCGTCGCGACCGGCGCCGCGCCGGCGTTCGTGACCGCGGATGCTCCGGCTGCAGCTGCGGCGGGTGCGACCGCGGCGATCGACGGCGGAGCGGCGGTGGGCGCCGCATTGCTCACGGTGCCGCTGCAGGCCGCGAAGATGACCGCGCCCGCCGCGACGATGGCGGCGACGCGTCCTCGTCGCGCACCAGTGACGTGTTCGGGCCGGGATGCCAGGGTGTGTCGCAGCCGTTCGCGACCCGATGATGCGCCGAAGCCACGGTGAGCGAGCACGATGGACCTCCTCGAACGGGGACGAGTCACACAGGAGCAGAACCAGTAAGCCCGGCGTCGGTAAGCGGCGCGTGATGTGCGTGTAACTTCTGATGGCTGTAAGAGGTGTTACACGATCACCGAACCGGCTCTGGCAGGGACCGACGTCAACGCCCGGGGAGACGCCGCCAGAGCGGCCCTGCGGGCGTATAGCTCCTCCTCGCGGCGCCACCGCTCGGTGTGCGGAACGGCGCGGGCGTGATCGTTCTCGAAACGGAGCCCGGCAAGACGACGGAGCCAGACCGCGGCTGCGACGATGAGGATGAACCAGATACCGGTCGTGGCCGGGCGGCCGAGCATGGCGCGGCTATCCGAACCACAGCGCGATCTCGGCGTCGGAGGGCACACAGCCTGCGGGCGGGCCGGAAGAACCCTCGGGACGCGGGATAGACTGGGTCGCCGCGCGCGGGCCTGGCGACCAGCACGTCGACCCGTGGGTCGACGCGGGGGGCCGCTGCGCGCAGTCTATGACTGCCGCAGCCTCGTCCGGGGCAACGTCACGGCGATCTGCCGCGACCATGCAGTGCTCGCTCATGACCGCAGGATGACGCTGCCGTGTGAGCGCCCCGTTGCGGGACTGTGAACTCTGGAGCCAGCTCTGCTGGTAGGCGAGGTCGGGGTCGAACCGACACGCCGCTCGCGCGGCACCGGCTCCTAAGGCCGGCGCGTCTGCCATTCCGCCACTCGCCCGCGGGCAAGTCTATCGGACGCTCGATGCGGGGCGTGCCGCCTCAGGTCGCCGAGCCCGCTGCACGCCCGTCGAGCCCGGCACGCGTGACGCCGGGCGCCCCAGGTGCCGAGGATCAGGAGCGCCGGCCCTCGTCCGGTCGCCCACCGGCCCGGCCCGGCTCCGCGGCGAACAGGCGCTCCGCGGCCCGCTTCGCGCCCCGGGAGGCCAGCGGGGCGCTCACCGTGTCGAACAGGTGCCTGAACGTCTCGCCGCCCGTGCGGTGCTCGCCCTTCTTTCCCTTGCCCTTCGCGCCTGCCCGGCCCTGCTCCAGCCAGTCGGCGAACCCGCGCTCGAGCGCGGCCCGGACGTCGCCACTCCCGGCGCCGACCCGCTCCACGATCCGCTCCACCTCGTCGGGCAGCAGCGACGCGACGGGTGCCGCCTTCGGATGCCGAACCAGTCCGGCCAACCGCCGGGCAGCCCGCTTCGGCCCGCCCGCGGCCAGGAAGACCGCGCTGCCCGCGAGCGCCGCCACGCGTGCGGGGTTGCGGCGGATCTTGGCGGGGATGTCGACGGCCGAGCGCACCGCGAGCTCGAGCTCGTCGACCTCCGCGACGAGCCGCTCGCGCGCCTGCGCTACGTCCTGCCGAGCCTGGCGCGTCGTTTCTGCCATTCGGTCTCCAGCCATTCCTTCGTCTGCATTGCGGTCTCGTACGACTCCTTCGGCCAGAGCCGCCGGAACCGCGCCGACGGGTCGACCCCGGCCCGCAGCAGCCAGGCCGGCATCAGGGCGATCCATGTGAGCAGTCCGATGGCGATCCCGATCGCCACCGCCCCGTGCCAGCTGAACGTCAGGCCTGCCCAGCC
>DAIDTV010000043.1 GCA_027457005.1 Chloroflexota bacterium | reverse complement strand
GATCGGACCGCGAGCCCCCACCGGTCGGCCCCGGGCTCGCTCCGGTCTCCGGCATCCGCGCCGGCCCGTGCCCGCGCTCCGGCATGTTCACCGGCCCGTGCCTGCGTTCCGGCATGTTCACCGGCCCGTGCCCGCGCTCCGCCCGCAGCCACGCGACGCTCACCGGGGTGTCGCCGGGGCCACCTTCGTCGTCAACTCGACCGTCGTCGGATCGGCCCCGCTGCCAGCGCCCCCCGCGTGCGTGGTTGAGTTGCCCCATCTCGTCCACGAACCCGGTCGCCACCGCAGCGGCCCGCGCGATCGTCGGGGACACATCCGCGTGCCCGACGTCTAGCGAGCGGAGGGGGGATCCGCAACGAACCAGGGCCGCCGAAGCCTCTCGCTGCCGGTCCGACGTTCCGTGCCGATCCTGCAGTTCGTGCGCCGGGGGAACGCTATGTGGCGCTGGAACCCTCCGATCCTGCAGTTCGTGCATCGGGGGAACGCTATGTTCGATTCGCGCGGCTCCCGGTCCTGCGACGGCCTCGATCGACCCGCCATGCGGCCGCGCACCGTGCGGCGCCGGGTCGCCGGATGGGCCCGCGGCTCCGAAAAACGGCAGCTCCGGGCCGGCGTGCCCGACACAACGTTCCGTGGATGCAAGTTCTACAGGATGCGGTCCGGCCGCGGGATGCGGTCCGGCCGCGGGATGCGGTCCGGCCGCGGGATGCGGTCCCCGGGAGAGACCCGGGCGGCCCGGGGCGACCGGAGGGGGGAGCGTAACCCCAGGCGCCGACGGGGCGAAGAACTCCGCGAAGCCCCCCTCCGCCTCCAGGTCGCGGCGGACCATGACCGAGTCGTACGTCTCGAGCGCCTTCGCCACCCGATCGACCAGCGACCGCGGGAACCCCAGCGCGTATCCCACCTCCCGCACCGCCGACCTCGCCCGGTACGTGATGACGTTGCAGACCATCCCGGTGTGCTCGGGCCCGTACCGGTCGTAGACGTAGCGGATCACCTCCTCGCGCCGCGACGAGGCGAAGTCGATGTCGACGTCCGGGTAGCTCGTCCTCCCCTCGTTGATGAACCGCTCGAAGAGCAGGTTGTGCCGGATCGGGTCGACGCGGGTGATGCCCAGCACGTACGCGACGATCGAGTCACCCGCGCTCCCCCTCCCCTGCGCCGGGATGCCGCGCTTTCGGGCGAACTGCATCAGGTCCCAGCAGATCAGGAAGAACTCGGCCAGGCCGGTCCGCTCGATCACGTCGAGCTCGTGGGCAAGCTGGCTCACCACCCGCGGCGTGAGCGGGTGGTACCTCCGAACCGCGCCCTCGTGGCAGAGCGCCTCGAGGTGGCTGAACGGCGTCTCGCCCCCCGGCACCTCGAACCCCGGGAACCGGTAGCGCTCGAACCCCAGGTCGACCCGGCAGGCATCGGCGAGCTCCGCCGCGGTCGTCATCCCCTCGACCCAGGCCCGCCGGATCCGGGGATCCGCGCCGGCATGGCCCGGCGGCAGCGCGAGCAGGTCCCCGGCCGGCTTCAGGTGATACTCGCCGTTCGGCCGGCGCAGGTGCGCGCTCTCGTCGAGCGTCAGGCCGTGGCGGATCGCGACCATGACGTCCTGCAGCTCGCGATCCTCGGGGAGCGCGTAGTGGACGTCGTTCGTGACCGCGACCGGCAGGCCGAGCTCCGCGGCCAGCCGCACCGTCTCCGCCACGAGCCAGTCGTCGTCGGGGAGGAAGTGGTGCTGGAGCTCGAGCACGAACCCGCCGATCCCTGCGCCGGAGCGGCCGGGAACGGCGCCGTGGCTGCCCCGACGCGCGCCGAAATGGCCGCCCGAGGCGTCCGGCCCCGCTCCGAACATCCGCGCGTACCGTTCCGCGGCCCGTGCCGCGCCTTCCCGGTCACCGGCGAGGAGCCGACGCGCGATCTCGCCGTGGCGGCACCCGGAGAGCGCGACCACCCCCCCGGAGTGGCGCTCGAGCAGCGCGTGCGTGAACCGTGGCACGCCCTTGGTGCCGGCCAGGTTCGCCGCACTGACCAGCCGCGAGAGGCTACGGTAACCCGCCTGGTCGCGGGCGAGCAGCACGAGGTGGGGCCCGCGCTGGCCGTCTCCGACGCCGCGCAGATCCTCGCGCACCGGGTCGCGATGGCCCGGGAGGCGGGCCCGATCCGCGTACAGCCGCACGGGGCGACCCGATTCGACCAGCCCGCCCACCGGATCCGGCTCCCACGGCTCCCACGCCGGCCGCGCCGGACCACGCGTGCGCCCCCGGCGCCGCGCCGGCACCACGATTCCTCCCGGGTCGGGGACCGCGGCGTCGAGCAGCTCGATCTCCACGCCCACCACGGGATGGATGCCGGCCGCCTCCGCCGCGGTGACGAACCGGACCGCGCCGTACAGGCCCTGGTGGTCGGTGACCGCGAGCGCCCCCAGCCCGAGCTGCGCCGCACGGTCGACGAGGTCATCGGCCGCCGACGCGCCGTCGAGAAACGAGAACTCGCTGTGGCAGTGGAGCTCGGCGTACCGCGACATGGGACCGTCCTTCCGGACGACCCAGTATAGAACGGCCGTTCTCTATGTCCAGCGTCCCAGCGCCTGTGCTGGGCCCTCACCGGCACGACCAGGGAGCCGGTCGACCGGCGACGACCGCCGGGGCGCGGGCGGGCGGTCGGTCAATCCAGGATCAGTCTCGCCCGCTGGAACCGGGCCATCGCGGCGGCGAGCAGGAGCAGGTCCGCGAGCGCCAGGAGCACCGCCGCCCCGACCCCGATCGTCACCCAATCGAGGCCGTTCAGCGCCGTGACCACCTGGCGCCGGACATCCAGCGGCAGCACCTGGAGCACCAGAACCGGAACCAGGACGACCGCGAAGATCGCCAGGTTCATGTTCTGCGCCGCCTGGCGCACGGTCGGCGCCCGCAGGGCCACCAGCGCGCCCCCGCATGCCACGAGCCCGGCGCCGAGCAGCCCGAACCCGCCGAGCAGCACGACGGCGACCGGCTCGTACAGCAGGATGCCGTGGCCCGCGTTCGCAACGTTCACGGTGACCAGGCCGACGAGGGCGCTGACGAGCATGAAACCCCACCCGTACGCCACCGCCGCGACGATCTTGCCGAGCAGGATCGAGCGATCCGAGAGCCGGCTCGCCAGCAGCGTCTCCAGCGTGTGCCGCTCGCGCTCACCCGCGATGCCGTCGGCCACCATCCCGCTCGCCAGCAGCAGCGGCACCCAGGCGAACGGCAGGATCGCGGCGGGCTCGCGCACCAGGTCGGGCCCGATCTGGAGCGGCAGGAACACGCCGAAGACCAGGAACGAGAACACCAGGCCGCGGAGCGACCTGCGGAGCGTGCCCGCCTGCAGCAGCACCTCTCGCAGGTCCTTCCAGGCGATGGTCAGGACGTCGGCGATCACGGCGCGCCACCTCCGGCCACGACGAGTACCACCGGCGGGCTGTTCGTCACCAGGGGCACCGGCATCACGCGTCGGTCCCCACCAGCGCCATGAACGCCTCCTCGAGATCGGCGCCGCCCTTCCGCACCTCGTCGATCGCGACGCCCTCGCGCACCAGCAGCGCGACCAGCGGTGACGTGTCCTGACCGTCGCGCAGACGCAGCGTCAAGCGCCCCTCGCCCATCTCGGCCGCCTCCACCGCGGGCTGGGTTCCGACAAGCTGCACGACCCGCTCGTCGATGCCGCGCCCGGTGATCTCCATGCGGTCTCGCCGCGCCTGCGCCCGCAGCTCGTCGGGGCGCCCCACGGCAAGCAGGCGTCCGGAACGGATCACCCCGACCTGGTCGCACAGCTTCTCGGCTTCCGCCAGGTTGTGCGTCGTCAGGAACACCGTCACGCCTTCGCGCCGCGCGAGCCGGGTGAGGTCGTCGCGCAGGGCAGCCGCGGCGATGGGGTCCAGCCCGGCCGTCGGCTCGTCGAGGAAGACCAGCGCCGGGCGATGCAGCAGGGCGCGGGCGACCGCGAGCTTCTGCTTCATGCCCCGGCTCCAGGACCCCACGATCTCGCCACGCCGATCCCACAGCCCCAGCCCCGTCAGCAGGTCCCGCACGCGCTCCCGGCGCTCCGCGGGCCGCAGGTGCCACACCCTGGCGTAGAACTCGAGGTTGTCCTGGGCCGTCATCCGCTCGTACAAACCGGAGTACTCGAGCAGCGCCCCGCAGCGGTCCCTGATCGCCCCCGGGTCCGTCCGCGCATCCTGCCCGAGCACGGTGGCCGTCCCGCTGGTCGGCTCGAGCAGGCCCAGCAGCAGGCGGATGGTCGTGGTCTTGCCGGAGCCGTTGGGGCCCAGGAACCCGAAGATCGCGCCGGCCGGGACCTCGAGCGACAGCCTGTCGACCGCGCGAAGCTTGCCGAAGTCGCGCGTCAGATCGGTCGTCCGGATCGCGCAGTCGCTCACCGATGCATGCCTCCGCGGAGCCGCTGGTCGCCAGACCCGATCGACCCGGCCGCCGGAAGCGACCGACCTGGCACCGGAACCGGCCGGTCGCACCGATCGGCCCGGCCGCTGGAAGCGATTGTAGGGGCCCGGTTCCGCGGCGCCGTCCGAGGTATCCTCGGCCCATGCGACCGACCACCCGTGACTTCGTCGGCATCGGGATCTTCATCGTCGTGCTCGTCGCGCTTCTCGTCGTGTTCGTGGCAGCAGCTCTCCCGCCGGGACACCCCTGATGCGCGTGCGCCTCGCCGCGTGCGCGGCGCTCCTCCTGATCCTCGGTGCATGCACCGCCGGCGGAACGGCCAGTCCACGGCCGGCGACGGCGTTGCCAGGGACCGCGTCGCCCGTGGCCGCGTCGCAGGCCGTCGCGTCGCGTGAACCCGCGGCCACGCCGGCCGCCTCGATCGCCACCACCGGTACGTCGTGGGGCGTGATCCTCGACCAGGCTCCCTCCGCGTTCCCGAGATACCCGGGCGCGGCCGACGCCAACGGCGCCACCACGGATCCAGTCTCGCAGTCCGTCTCGACCAGCGCCTCGGTCGCCACGGTCAGCGGCTGGTATGCCACGGCGCTCTCCCCGATCGGGTACAAGCAGACCAGCATCAGCAACCCCGCCGAGGATGGCTCCGTCGTGGCCGAGTTCGACGGCGGCAGCCTGGGCTCCGGCTGCAGGGCGCAGATCACGTACAAGCCCATGGGCTCCCTGACGCTCATCTTCGTGCTGGTCGCGGCGGGTTGCCCGGCGAGCTGAAGCCGGCAGCCGGCGGGCGGGCCCGTCCCGCGCGGTGATGTGCCGCCGCACGCCTGCGGACGAGCACCCCTGCCTGCCGACCGGAAGTCCGCAGAATCTCCCGCACGCGGCGCGTCACACCGGCGTGGGTCCCTTCGTCATCTGGGTACCACCATCTCCCCACTGGTGCGGCCGTGGTCGGTCCGGGTTCTCCTCCTCCCCGGCTCGGAAAGCGGCGCTCGATCTCGCCCCCCGCCACCCGGCCGGGGTCGAGTCGTACCGGGGGCGCGCTCGAGACGTCCCGGCGACAGCGCGCCGATGCCCGGCAATGCTCCGGGCCGACGGTGCCCGGCGGGCGATCGCCCCGCCCCTGGCCAGGAACCCCCGCCGCGCGGATCGTCCCGGCGGCGTGGGCGTCAGTCGTACAGGCGTTCGAGGTGCCACGTGCCGTCGACCCCGTCGCGGTAGACGAGTGCAAGCAGCCGCTGTCCGGCCACCTTGTAATAGTCGCGACGGATCGGCCGACGCCACCACGCCTCCTCGACCCGCCAGCGGTTGCAGACCTCGACCTGCTCGCGACGGCCGTTCCACGCGAAGGCGACGAGACCACCCTCGGCGTCGAGTTCGACGGTGATCGCCGGATGTTCCTCGAACAGGCGCGTCATCGCGGCGCCTTGGGCGAGATCACCGTCGTTCGTGGCACCGTCCCTCGCGGCACCGTCGCTCGTGGCAACGCGTCCCCCGGCCGCGCCTCCGCTGGCGATGCCTCGACCCAGGCGATGCGCTCCTCCGGCAGCCGCGCCTCCGGGTCGCGGATCGTCGCACGCAGCACGCGTCCCCCACCGAACCTGATCGCGAGATCGGCGAGCTGCCACTCGAGGCGCGCGGCCCGCGCGGCCTGCGGTGAAAAGAGTCCCAGCTGGCGTCCCGCGGCGGGGACGATGCCGGCGAGCTCGAGGGAAAGCCGCAGGACGGGAGCCGCCGGTGGGCTGGCCTCCAGGCGTGCCAGCAGGAGCCGCTCCACCGCCTCGGACCGAGCGGTGGGCCCGGGCAGCGGTTGTTCGACGAGGAGGAACTGCCCGAGGAGCGGCTGCCCGGCGGGGAGCGACTGCCCGGCGGGGAGCGACTGCCCGGCGGGGAGCGACTGCCCGGCGGACAACGGGTCGGCCGGCCCACGCCGCCCCCGTTTCCGGCCGTCACCCCGAGGACCGCCCGACTCGAGCGCCACCTCGAGCCTTGCCAGAGTCGCTCCGGCGCCGCGCGCGATGAGCTGCCCGCACAGCGCATCGGCGAGCCGATGCAGCACGAAGCGGAGCGACTCCAGCGACTCGACCGGCGGCTCCAGCTCGGCCTCCGCCCGGAGCCGTTCCGCGGGCCGTCGCGGCAGGATCCTCCGCCCATCGCACCCGTTCGCGAGGTCGTGAAGGAACCCGCCCTCCGCGCCGAATCGCGCGATCACCGCCGCTCGCGGGAGCGCCGCGAACTCGCCGATCCGCCGCACACCCAGGACCCGCAGCCGTTCCTGCGTCCCGGCCGTGGCAGGCAGGAACGTCACGGGCAGCGGCGAGAGAAAGCCGGCCTCCGTCCCGACGCCGCCGGCCGGCACGGCAAGCCAGGTCAGATCCGTCCCGGGCAACCGCTCTCGCGCGACGATGGCCGCGACGAGCGCCCCGAACCTCGTCCCGGCAATCCCTGCGCGGACTGGACCGGGGACGTGCGGCACGAGTGCGACCGCGATCCGCCCGAGCATGACCGGCTCCTCGCCCCACAGCCGCTCGAGCCCGTCGATCCCGAGATACGCGCCCCCGAACCCATCGTTCGTCGGGTCCGTCTCTCCCTCGACGTACGGCGCGAACGCGGCGAGCGCATCCAGGGCCGCCTCGGCGGCAGCGCGATACCGCTCGAGATCGGGGACGAGGAAGGTGGCGTCAGGCGCGAGCGCGTGCGCGGCCGCGAGGCTCATCCCGCGCCGCACGCCCTGGCGGCGTGCCGCGGGGCTGCAGTCGAGCACCCGTCCGGGATCCCAGGGGTGTCCCCCCAGGACGGCCAGATCGGGGAGCGGGCGCGACGCACGCTCGAGCCGGAGGGGCAGGTGGGGCCAGCCAAGATGGAGCAGTCTCATGGGTCGAACCGACGATGGCGATCTCCGGTGACGGGGCGGTGGACGATCCCGGCGGCGACGGGGACGACGGCCGCGGAAGCAGCCCCGGTAAGAACAGGGGCACGGACGATCCCGGCGGCGACGGGGACGACGGCCGCAGCGCCGGCGCCGATATCCGCAGTGACGCCGGCGATCGCGATACGAACGTATTCGGAAGGGCGTCGAGCAGCCGGTCGATACCACGTCCCCGGTCGCCCTCGTCGGCGTACCGGATCTCCAGCTCGACGTGGCGGCCCGGCGGCCCGAACCGGTTCTTCGCCACGGTGACCTGCGTGCGCTGCCCGACCACGTCCCTGCCGGCCCGGATCCAGGTCCGGCGCTCGAGATCGAGCCCCACCCCTGCGGATTCGGCGAGTGCCCCTCGCAGGGACGGCGCGAGCCCGGCGGGCTCCAGCGTCACGAGCCGGGCGCCGGCCTGCCTGGCGCGAGCCGCCAGTCGCCGGAGAAGCGCCTCCCGGTCGATCGGCATCCGCTCGGGCAGGTCGGCCACCAGCACCTCGACCGCACGCCCCCCGAGCAGCGCGCCGGCGAGCCGGAGCCCCTCGGTCGCATCGGGCGCCCGGACCACAAGGAGCCAGGCCAGGTCCACGCCACGCGCCACGGCCTCGAGCGGGTCGAAGGAACGGGCGAGGTCCAGCCAGGCAGCGATCGCCCCGCGCGCCTGCGCCTCCGCGACGAGCCGCAGGGCGAGCGTGGTCTTGCCGCTCGACACGCCGCCGCGGAGCGACACCTGGGCCTCGCGCACGAGCCCGCCGGGACCCAGGATGGCATCGAGCGCCGGGAAGCCCGTGGGCACGACCCGGTCGTCGGCGGGAGCGAGAGGATCCGGTGATGGCTCGGCGACCGCGAGTGGAACCGGCGCGAGGGCTCCCTCGACGGGGAAGGAGCGGGCGGACGCGGTCGCGGGGGACAAGCTCGCGGGTTCCGGCGCGGGACCGGCAGGACCTCCGCCAGTCGAGCCGGTCCCTCCGGCGGCACCTCCGTTCGAGGTGGGCCGCGTGGCGGATCCTCCGCCCGGCGCCGGGCCAGGTGAGATGCCGTCAGACAGCGAAGCGGATCGACCGTCGCCGAACCGGATGGCCGCGCTCCCCCAGCGCGCCTCGAGACGCGCGAGGGCTGCGGCCAGGGGTTCGATCGGCCGGGGAAGGCCGGCCGGGTGATCGGGAAACTGGATCGGGCGGTTCATCGCCCGACTCATGATAGAACGGGTGTTCTATTTGTCAAGGACCAGACGCGGTAGTCGGGCCGGCGGGCATCCGGGTGTCGAACCGGCAGCAGTGTCGAGCCGGCGTCAGACGGGTGCCGGCTCAGGGCAGGGCGTCAGACCTTCGCCAGGGGTGATCGGGGTGTGGGTTCGTGCGGGCGCACGCTGGCACCGTAGATCGCCGCCAGCCGCTCCAGGTCCTGCAGCAGCTGGCGCCCGGCCTCCCAGTCACCGGGGCGGGTCGTCTCGAGCCGGTGCGCCTCATGGGTGAGCCAGCTCCAGAGTTCGGCGTGCGCCTGGCGCAACAGGGGTGCCCTCTCGCACCGCGCCCACAGGTCGGAGACGAACGCGCAGTACAGCGCCATCGGCGACAGGCTCGCAACCCGCGCCTCCGCCCCCGGCGCGAAGTCGATCGGCACCATGAGCCGAGCGAAGAACGCCGCGACCTGCGGCGCCATGGGATCGATGTCCTGGCTGTGACCGCTCCAGCGCAGGATGGGCGCCGGCGAGTCGAGGACGACGACCGTCGTGTGCGGGTCGACCTGCACGGTTCGCAGCACGCCGCCGAACGTCAGGAACGCGTTCTGGATCTCGAGCCGGTCGAACACGTTGACGTGCCCCCACGCCACCGCCGTCTGTTCCGGAAGCGAACGCGACCGGTGGAACTCCACCAGGTTGCCCTTCCCGGCGGAGACGGCGTACCACGTCATCCGCTCCGGGTCGAAGTGGGTCAGCGTCGGATTGTCACGGAGCGCCACGACCAGGTGCGACCCGGCGGGCGCCGTCGGGTCTCCCACCCGCTCGTCGTGGACCAGCACGAACCCGAGCCGCGCGACGAGGTTGGCGGCGCGGTCGAGGGCCAGCAGCCGGAGTTCCGGGCTCGACGTCGGTTCCATGGGATCCCCTGGGGTGGAGCGTCGCTCGGACGCCCAGTCGTCGGACGCCCTGCCACGATACTGCCGCGGGGCACGACCTGCTACACTCCCATGCGCCCTGACGGGGCCGGGCCAGTGGCCTGTTCTCGGTGGGGATGTAGCTCAGCTGGGAGAGCACCGCGTTCGCATCGCGGGGGTCAGGGGTTCGAGTCCCCTCATCTCCACCACTCCCTCCAGTTCGCTGACCGCATCTTTTTGTGCCGTTAGTAGTTGGCTTGCGCATGCGCAACCGAAGTCCCAAATTGACGATGCGCAATCCTCGAACCCCTCCTCCCGACTGGAGGTGCCTCGAGCGGGACCTGCGACCCTGCGGCGGACAAGCCTGGCTACTCGTGCCCCATCGCGTTGATGGCCGCGTTCAGCGGATCCGTGTAGAACGCCGTCTCCAGCCGATTGAGCAGCTCGTCCGGGAC
>DAIDTV010000042.1 GCA_027457005.1 Chloroflexota bacterium | reverse complement strand
CGGGGGCCGAGGCTGTGCGCGACCTCCCTGCGCGCGGGCCCCGTGGACGTGGTAAAGAGGCCGGTACACCGAGCACGGGAGGGAGACCATGTCCGAGCTGCTGACGAGCGTGGCCGACACGCCGATGTGGATCGACGGGGCGGGGGCGGTCGCGGGCGGCGGCTGGATCGAGGTCGTCGATCCGGCGACGTCCCGCCCCATCGCCCGCGTTCCCGAGGGCGGCCCCGTCGAAGTGGACCGCGCCGTCATGGCCGCGCGCCGGGCGTTCTCGGCCGGCTCGTGGTCGCGCGCGTTGCCCGCCGAACGCGCGGCCCTCCTGCTCCGCATCGCCGACCTCATGGAGGAGCACGCTGCCGAGCTGGCGGAGCTGGAGGCCCGCAACACGGGCAAGACGCTGCGGATGGCCCGCGACTTCGATCTCGCCGGCAGCATCGACAACGTGCGGTTCTTCGCCGGCGCGGCTCGCAACCTCGAGGGGAAGGCCGCCGGCGAGTACATGGCGGGGATCACCAGCGTCCTGCGGCGGGAGCCCATCGGCGTCGTCGCATCGGTGGCACCCTGGAACTACCCCCTGCAGATGGCGGTCTGGAAGATCCTCCCGGCCATCGCCGCGGGGAACACGATCGTGCTCAAGCCCGCCACGCTCACGCCGCTGACGGCGATCCGCCTGGCCGGACTGGCGACCGAGGCCGGACTGCCCGACGGCGTGCTGAACGTGATCACCGGCCGGGGCGAGCTGGTCGGGCCGGTGCTGGTCGCGCACCCGGAGGTCGACATGGTGTCGCTGACGGGCGACACGCGGACCGGCGCGGAGATCATGCGCAACGCTGCCACCGGGCTGAAGCGGGTCCACCTGGAGCTCGGGGGCAAGGCGCCGTTCGTCGTCTTCGCCGACGCGGACCTGGAGGCCGCGGCAAACGGGGCGCTGGCCGCCGGGTTCATCAACGTGGGGCAGGACTGCACCGCGGCGACCCGCATCTACGTCGAGCGCGGTGCCTACGAGCGGTTCCGCGGGCTGCTGCTGGACCGCGTGCGCACGGTGCGCGTGGGCGACCCGTTCGACGACGCGACCGACCTCGGACCGCTCATCGGCCGGGGCCAGCGCGACCGCGTGGCCGGGTTCGTGGAGCGCGCGGTGGCCGCGGGGGCGACCGTCGCGGTGGGGGGCGGCCGGCCGGCTGCCCCGGCGCTGGCGGACGGCGCGTACTACCTGCCGACCGTGATCGAGGGCGCCCGGCAGGACGCGGAGATCACGCAGCGCGAGATCTTCGGGCCGGTGCTGGTGCTGCTGTCGTTCGACAACGAGCCCGACGCCGTGGCCAAGTCGAACGACGTCGACTACGGGCTGGCGGCCTCGGTCTGGACGAAGGACGTGCACCGGGCGCTGCGCATGGCGCGGGACCTGCATTTCGGGACGGTCTGGGTCAACGAGCACATCCCCATCACCTCGGAGATGCCGCACGGCGGCTTCAAGCAGTCCGGGACCGGCAAGGACATGAGCCAGTACAGCTTCGACGAGTACACCATCGTCAAGCACGTGGCGCTGGACGTGACCGGTGACGTCCGGAAGCCCTGGCACCGGATCGTGTGGCATGGCGGTCGGATGCCCTAGCATCTGGGCGTGACCCCGGAGCTAGAGGCGACCCTGGCGCGCCTGCCCGACCATCCCGGCGTGTACCTCTTCAAGGACGCCGCGGGCAACGTGCTGTACGTGGGCAAGGCCCAGAGCCTGCGCCACCGCGTGCGCAGCTACTGGCAGCGACGAGGCGCGCGAGGCGGCAGCTGGGGCATCTTCTCGGTCGACCAGGTCATCACCGTCGAGTGGACCCTCACCGACACCGTCAGCGAGGCGCTGCTGCTCGAGGCCAACCTGATCAAGCGGCACCAGCCCGCCTACAACGCGCGGCTGAAGGACGACAAGAGCTACCCGTTCATCAAGATCACGCTGGCGGACGACTTCCCGCGCATCGAGCGCACCCGGAGGCTGGTGCAGGACGGGAGCCGCTACTTCGGTCCCTACGCGTCCGTGACGAGCGTGGACAGCGCGATGGACCTGATCCGCCGCCTGTTCCCATTCCGTACCTGCACGATCCCGATCCGTGACGGCGAGCGCGCCCTGTCACGGCCGTGCCTCCTGTACGACATCAAGCGGTGCCAGGGGCCGTGCATCCAGGCCATCTCGAAGGCTGACTACGGTCGCGACATCGAGCAGGTCATGCTGTTCCTGGACGGGCGCCAGGAGCAGGTGACGCGCCACCTCCGCCGGGAGATGGAGGCGGCCTCCGCGACGCTCGACTACGAGCGGGCGGCATCCCTGCGCGACCAGCTGCGGGCGGTGGAGCGGACCACCGAGAGCCAGAAGATGGCGGCCTACGCGCGGACGCAGCAGGACGTGCTCGGGATCGCGAGGGGGGCCGGCGAGGCGGCCGTGCAGCTCTTCGTCGTGCGGGGCGGCCGGATGGTCGGGCGCGACGTGTTCACCATGGTGAGCCGGTCGGAGGTCCCCGACGACGAGGTGCTCGCCGCGTTCGTGAAGCAGTACTACGCCTCCGCCGCGTCCGTGCCGCCCACGATCCTTGCGCCGTTCCGTCCCGCCGAACCGGAGGATCTGGAGGCGTTCCTGGCCGAGCGCCGCGGTGCGCGGGTGGCGCTGGCCGTGCCGCAACGCGGCGAGAAGCGCGAGCTCGTGGCCCTGGCGACACGCAACGCGGAGGAGGCGCTGGCGCGCGAGCAGGCGCGCCGGCTGGCGGATCACGGCCAGCTGCTGGCTGCGCTGGACGAGCTGGCCGACGCGCTCGGGTTGCCGGCCGCGCCGGTCCGTGTCGAGTGCTACGACATCAGCACCATCCAGGGCAGCGACACCGTGGGCAGCATGGTGGTGTTCGTCGACGGGAAGCCCGCCTCGAGCCAGTACCGGCGGTTCCGGATCCGGACCGTGGAGGGCACGGACGACTTCGCCAGCCATCGCGAGGTGCTGCGCCGTCGCTTCCGGCGCGCCGCGCTCGAGGTGGAGGAGGGGACTCCGGAGGGGGAGGTGCGCTGGCGCATGCCCGACCTGGTCCTGATCGACGGCGGCAAGGGGCAGGTCTCCGCGGCCAAGGAGGTCCTCGACGAGCTGGGCCTCCACGACCTGCCGCTGGCCGGCATCGCCAAGCAGCGCGAGGAGCTGTTCCTGCCCGGGGCACACGACCCGATCGTGCTGCCGGGGACGTCGCCCGCGCTGCACCTGGTGCAGCGGCTCCGGGACGAATCGCACCGCTTCGCTATCACGTACCACCGCAGCCTGCGGGGCAGACGCCAGACGCGGTCGGCCTTCGACGAGCTGCCGGGGCTGGGCCCCAAGCGGCGGCGCGCGCTGCTTCGTGCATTCGGGTCGGTCCGGCGCATCCGCGAGGCGTCGGTCGAGGAGATCGCCGCCGTCCCGGGCATCGGGGCGGGGCTGGCCGCGCGCGTGCACGACACGCTGGCAGCCGGGTGAGGCGCCGCGTGGAGTGCCGCGCGTCGCGCCGGACCCCGGGCACGTGACGCCGATCGAGGCGATCGCCATCGCCGGGGCCGGCGTGGCGGCGGGGACCATCAACACCATCGTGGGGTCGGGCTCGCTGATCACCTTCCCGACGCTGCTCGCGTTCGGCTTCCCGCCGGTGGTCGCCAACGTGTCGAACACGCTGGGGCTCGTGCCGGGCGGCGCGAGCGGTGTCTACGGCTACCGCCGCGAGCTTGCCGGGCAGCGGCCGCGGATCCTGCGCCTGGGCCCGGCCGGGGCGCTGGGCGGCGTGACCGGGGCCGTGCTGCTCCTCGCCCTGCCGGCCACCACGTTCGAGCGGGTCGTCCCGTACCTGATCCTGGTCGCGTGCGCGCTCGTCGCGTTCCAGCCGCGGCTCTCGCGCGCGCTGGCGCGGCACCGCCCCGGCGGTGCGGAGCACTCGCTGGCGCTCGCGGGGCTGGTGTACCTCACGGGGATCTACGGCGGGTACTTTGGGGCGGCACAGGGCGTGATCCTGATCTCGCTGCTCGCGATCTTCGTGCCCGACGACCTCCAGCGCCTCAACGGGCTGAAGAACCTCGTCACGCTCTTCGTCAACGCGATCGCGGCCGTTCTCTTCATCCTGCTCGCACCGGTGTCGTGGATCGCGGTGGTGCTGGTCGCCGCGGGATCGATCGCCGGCGGGCAGATCGGGGCCGCGGTCGGCCGCCGCCTCCCGCCCCTGGTGCTGCGCGGCGTGATCGTGGTGGTCGGCACGATCGTCGCGGTCAGGATGCTGGCCGGCTGAGGATGCGGCGGCCCGAGGGGAACCGCGGTTGCCCGCGCGCAGCGCCCCCGGTCCCGGTCCGCGTCGCGAGGCGAGGCGCGCGTGCCGTCGGGCCGGCACGGCCGGGCCCCGAGCCTGCTATAGTCCCGCCCGATGCGCCGGATCACCCCCATTCTCATCGTCGTTGTCGGCCTGCTCGCGCTCGCGATCGACTTCTCGTTCGCCATCGCACCGGGCCTCGCCAACCCAGTGACCAACAACCCGATCGAGACGCGCCTGGGGCTCGACCTCCAGGGCGGCGTCGAGGTGGACTACCAGGTCCTGCCCGCCAACGGCAAGACGCCCACCGGGTCGGACCTCAACACGATCGTCGGGATCATCGACCGGCGCGTCAACGCGACCGGCACGACGGAGCCCGTGATCGAGACCAAGGGCAGCAACCAGATCTCGGTCCAGCTGCCCGGCGTGAGCGACATGCAGCAGGTGGTCAAGCTCGTGGGCTCCACCGGTCAGCTGACGTTCGTGCCGCTGCCCCCGGCCACGTACGGCACGTCCTCCGCCGCCGGCACCAAGGCGGTCCCGGCCGATGGTGACCCGATCGATCCCACCCTCAAGCCGCTCTTCGGCGGCGATCAGGTGGCCTCGGCGAACGCCACGTTCGACCCGACGACCAACCAGCGGGCGGTCGCCTTCACCCTGAAGGACCCCGCCAAGACGATATTCGCGCAGTGGTCGTCCAGCCACATCGGTGACTTCTTCGCGATCGTGCTCGACGGCACGGTGGTCTCGGCGCCGTACATCAAGAGCGCGATCACCGACGGCAGCGGCCAGATCAGCGGCAGCTTCACGGCGGCCCAGATGAACGACCTGGTGACGGTGCTGCAGTACGGCGCGCTGCCGTTCCCGCTGCAGGAGATCAGCAGCCAGAACGTGCCCGCCACCCTCGGCGCCGACTTCCTGCACCGCACCCTGCTCGCCGGCCTGCTCGGCATCGCGCTGGTGTTCATCTTCATGCTGGTGTACTACCGGCTGCCCGGCGCGGTGGCGGTGCTGGCGCTGCTGTACTACACGGTGGTGGTGCTGGCGATCTTCCGGATCATCCCGGTGACGCTCACGCTGGCCGGCATCGCGGGCTTCGTGCTCTCGGTGGGCATGGCGGTCGACGCCAACATCCTGATCTTCGAGCGGACGCGAGAAGAGCTGCGGGCCGGCAAGACGCTGGGCCCCGCCATCGAGGCCGGGTTCAACCGCGCCTGGAACTCGATCTTCGACTCGAACGTGTCGAGCCTCATCACCGCGTTCATCCTCTTCTGGTTCGGGTCCTCGGTCATCCGCGGGTTCGCCCTGGTCCTGATGATCGGCGTGCTGACGTCGATGTTCACGGCCATCACCCTGAGCCGCACGGTCCTGCGCACCGTCGTCCGGTGGCAGTGGACGCGCAAGGCCAGCCTGTTCGGAGTGAACGAGGAGGAGTTCGTCACGGCCGTGCCCCGGGGCGCAAGGCGGAGCGAGATCCGGACCCGTGCCTGACAGCCCCATCCACCGTCGCCCGCTTCCCGCGCTGGCGGCCCACCACCTGAGCAGCGGCGTGACCAATGTTTGACCTCATCGGCAAGCGGAACTGGTTCTTCCTCCTGAGCGCCCTGATCGTCGTCCCGGGCCTCTTCTTCATCCTGCTGACGCCCCTGACGAACGGGGCGGCGGGGCTGAAGTTCTCGATCGACTACACGGGCGGCACGGAGTGGCAGATCCGGTTCGCGGGTCCGCAGCCCTCGGTGTCGGCCATCCAGTCGGTGCTGGTCGCGCAGGGGCTCCCGGGGTCCCAGGTCGAGGAAGCCAGTGACGGCTTCGTCACCATCAGGACCAAGCCGATCGATCTCCAGGCGCCGGCTCCGATCGCCACCCCGGTGCCCGTGGCGTCCCTCGGCTCGTCGTCGGCGGCGCCGTCGCCTTCCGGGTCTGTCGCGCCCTCCGCGTCGGCTCGGCCGTCCTCCTCCGCTTCGACCACCCCGACCACCGCGCCGTCCGCCACGCCATCGCCGTCCGCCTCGCCGTCCGCATCCGGGTCGCCGGCACCCTCGGGCGCGGCCGCCGCAGCCACGAGCCCCTCGCCGAGCGCCAGCGCCGCGCCGATCCCCATCCCCACCGAGGGCAAGCTCGGCGCGCTGGCCACGGCCCTGCAGGCGAAGTTCGGCAAGATCGCGGAGGTCCGTGAGCAGACCACGGTCGGGCCGATCGTCAGCTCCGAGCTGATCCAGCAGGCGATCCTGCTCGTGATCCTGGGCTCGATCGGCATCCTGCTCTGGGTTTCCACCCGGTTCGCCGACGTGAAGTTCGGCGTGTCGGCGATCATCGCGCTGCTGCACGACGTGATCGTCGTGGTCGGCACGTTCGCGATCCTGGGCACGCTGTTCGGGGTGCAGGTCGACTCGCTGTTCGTCACCGCCATGCTCACCGTCATCGGCTTCAGCGTCCACGACACCATCGTCGTGTTCGACCGCATCCGCGAGAACCGCGCCCGGCACGCCGGCGAGCCGTTCGACGCGATCGTGAACCACAGCATCCTGCAGACCCTGGGGCGGTCCATCAACACGTCCATGACGGTGGTGATCACCCTGACGGCACTGCTGCTGATCGGCGCCTCGAGTATCCGGGAGTTCGTGCTCGCGCTGCTCATCGGCATCGTCTCCGGGACGTACTCGTCGATCTTCAACGCGAGCATGATCCTGGTGGTCTGGCACCTGTGGGAGGATCGGCGCCGCCAGCAGGCCCTGGCGCTGGCACGCGGCCCGCGCTAAGCGCTGGTGAACCCGGCCGTGGCAGACTCGGGGGCGATGCTTCGACCGACCCGCCCCTGGTTGCTCGCCGCTCCCGGGGCGATTCCGCCCGATCTCGTTCCGGTTGCCGACCGGCTCGGCCTGTCGCCGCGCCTGCTCGGCCTGCTGGTCGCCCGCGGGTGCACGCGCCCGCAGGACCTCGAATCCTTCCTGGGCGATCCGCTGGCCGCGCTGCACGATCCCGTCCTGCTGCCCGACGCCGCGCCATTCGCCGCCAGGATCGCGAGCGCGCGCGAGCACGGTGAGCGGGTGATGGTGTACGGCGACTTCGACGCGGACGGGCTGAGCGCGCTGGCGGTGATGGTGCTCGCGCTCCGCGCGTACGGGGTCGAGGTGGAGCCGTACGCGCCGAGCCGGTTCACCGATGGCCACGGCCTGTCCAACGCCGCGGTGGACGTGGCGGCCGCATCGGGCTGCGCGGTCATCGTGACCGTGGACTGCGGGACGAGCAGCGCCGACGAGATCGCCCTGGCTGCCTCCCGCGGCATCGACGTGCTGGTCACGGACCACCATCACGTGCCGGCGAGGCCGCCCGGTGCCGCCGCCCTGGTGAACCCACATCGCGCCGACAGCGTCTACCCCGACCCGCGGCTCACCGGCGCCGGCGTGGCGTTCAAGGTGGCGCAGCTGCTCCTGGACGACGGGCCGGGCGGGCCCCGGGCGTGGATCGACCTGGCCGATCTGGCCACGATCGGCACCATCTCCGACGTCGCTCCTCTGCTGGGGGAGAACCGGGCCATCGTGCGGCTGGGGCTCGAGCAGTTCCGGCGCGGTCCGCGGCCGGGCCTGGCGGCGCTGCTGGACGCGGCCGGTCTCGCCCCGGCGCGCGTCGATGCCGACGCGATCGGCTACACCATCGCGCCTCGCCTGAATGCCGCGGGCCGCATCGGCGAGGTCACGCTCGCGGCCCGGCTGCTGCTGGCCACCGACGCGCGCGAGGCCGTGCAGCTCGCGGCGCAGCTCGAAGAGGCGAACCGCACGCGCCGCGACCTGACCACGACGGCACTGGCTGAGGCGCGCGACGCGGTGGGGGACCCGGGAGACGCGCCGGCGGTCGTGGTGGCCGGCCCCTGGCCGATCGGCCTGATCGGGCTCGTGGCGGGCCGGCTGGCGGAACAGCACCGGCGGCCGGCCGTGGTGTTCTCGACGGACGGCGAACCATGGCGCGGTTCGGCCCGCTCGCCCGGCGGCGGCCTGGACCTTGCCCGGGCGTTTGCGGCCTGCGAACGCCACTTCGTGCGGTTCGGGGGACACGCCGAGGCCGCCGGCGCGGACCTGCTGCCGGGACGTCTCGAGGCGTTCCGGGCGGACTTCCTGGCGCTCGCCGCCTCGGCGCCCGCCGTCTCCGCCGAGCCCGAGCTTCGGATCGACCTGGCGGTCCCGGTGTCGGACGTGGACTACGAGCTCCACCGTGATCTCGCGCGGCTCGAACCCGTCGGCCCCGGCAATCCTGCGCCGCAGGTCGCCGTCACGGGCGCGACGGTGACCCGGGTGAGGCCGGTTTCCAACGGACACGTGCAGCTGACCGTGTCGAAGGGCCGCGAGGTCCTCGACGTGATCGCGTTCGGGCGTGGCGACCTCGCGCAGAGCGTGGCCCCCGGGGATCGGCTCGACATCGTCGCGCGGATCGGGAGCCGCACCTTCGGCGGGTACGAATCGCTGCAGCTGGAGTTGATCGACGCGGCAACTGCCGTCGCGCCGGCGCCCCTCGACGCCACGCCGCCGGGTCGGCGAACCGCGGGCGCGGCGGCCGGGACGGACGCGGCATGAGCGGCAGCAGGCGGCCGCCGCGCGACGGCGACCGGCCGCGGGTCGCCTTCCGTGGCGCGGCGCCGGGAGTCGCGTCGATACTCTCGCTGGTCGGCCTGCTGCTGGTGGCCGTGCTCAGCTTCGGGCTGCTCGGTGGGTCGGTGCCGTCGCTGGTGCCGATCCACAAGCTGAACCCGGGCGACGTCGCGGGTCGCACCCCCAACCCGGTCGTGGTGTACACGCCCGTGCCGGTCGCCCAGCCACCGCACGTGCTCGGCACGATCCTCTTCGTGAAGGCCGGCAACATCTGGTCGGTGAGCGGCAACGACCAGCTGACCCAGATGACCTCGAGCGGCACGGATCAGTCGCCGACCTGGTCCCCGGACGGGTCCACGATCTACTTCATCCGGGTGATCTCGAAGAAGACCCAGGTGCCCTGCCAGTACATCGCCGCCGGCGGGTGCGTGCCGGGGTCGGACGTCAACTACACCCTCGAGTATCCCGTGCTCTCCCGCATGTCCGCGACCGCCGGGGCCCCCGCGACGGCCATCCAGAGCGGCCTCTACAACCTGCCGGCCGGGGGACAGTACTTCTACGGGATCTGGCAGCCGGCGCTCAGCCCGAACGGGAAGACGTTCGCGCTGGTCAGCGATTCCTCCAACCCGTTCACCGACAGCGTGGCGCTCTCCCTGCTGCCGGTGGGCGGCGGCCAGGTGACGCGGCTGCCGGTCGGCGAGGCGTACTACTACGGCTTCGGGCTCGGCCACAACGATCCGCAGTGGAGCCCGGACGGCAGCGTGATCGCGTACACCTACAACGACAAGTCGGGCTCCTACGGCGCGCCGCGGATCGCGCTCTACACCGTGAGGACGAAGACGGCCGCATTCCTGACCCCCAACGACTACGCGCAGCCGTCGTGGTCGCCGGACGGGAAGTACCTCGCGGCAGTCAGGACCAGCCCGCGCGGACGCGACATCGTGATCCTGGACGCACAGACGGGCAAGCTCCTCGCCCAGCTGACCCACGACGCGCGCAGCTTCGCGCCCACGTGGTCCCCCGCGGGCGACCAGATCGCGTTCCTCCGCGCCCAGGGCACCACCATCGACCTGGAGCTGATTACGCTCGGCGGCACGGCACCGGCATTCCGAGTCGCGAAGGTGGAACCGTTGACGTCGCAGAGCCAGCTGGACGGGACGTCCCGGCCGGCGTGGTTCATCCCCCAGAGCCAGATCC
>DAIDTV010000041.1:2329-10143 GCA_027457005.1 Chloroflexota bacterium | reverse complement strand
TCGTTCTTGCGTCGCGCGTTGACCTCGTGGTGGGAGCGGCGCGGATCGCCGAGCGTGACGACGATGCGGGGTCGTGGCGACTGGTGCACGACGCCGATGGTAGCCACCAGGCCCGCAGCGCGTCTCGATCGAGGGACCGGCCAACCGGTCGCGGTTCCAGCCCGGCGTCAGGCCCCCACGACCACCGGCTGGTCGACCGGGGTGGGGGTGGTCAGCCGGAACTCGGCCACCAGTTCGAGCCCCTCCCGGGCCGTCGAGATGCGCCCACGCCCGCTGCGCTTGGACGCATAGCACGCCCGGTCGGCGGCGAGCAGCACCGCGTCCTGGTCCGCGCCATCGGCCGGGTACGAGGCGATGCCGATCGAGCAGCTCACGGGTCGCGCCCCGGGCACGGCCTCCACGGCACCGACCGTCCGGCTCACCTTGTCCGCCACGGCCCGTGCGCCCGCCGCGTCCGTGCCGGGCAGGAGCAGGGTGAACTCGTCTCCGCCGTAGCGGAACACCACGTCGGTGTCCCGCACGCCGTTCCGGAGCGCCGCCGCGATGTGCCGCAGCACCTCGTCCCCGGCCTGGTGCCCCTGCGCGTCGTTCACCGCCTTGAAGTCGTCGAGGTCGACCATCACGACGCTGAAGGGGTCGCGGTTGGCGACCGCCTGCGCCAGCTGGCGATCGAAGGTGGCCTTGTTCCGGAGCCCCGTGAGACCGTCCGTCTCGGCGAGGATCTCGACCGCGCGGTGTTCCTCGGCGTTCTGCAGCGCGATGGAGACCTGGGCGCCGAACAGCTTGACCAGCTCGAATTCCTCGTCCGTGAACCGGTCCGCGGCGCCCAGCCGTTCGAGCGTGAGGACGCCGGTCGGGCCGGACCTGCCACGGAGCGGCACCGCGATGACGCTGCCGTCGAGCTGTTCGAGCCCCGGCACGTTCCGGGCCCTCGGGTCGTTCCGCCCCTCGCGCACGAGCAGGGGCTCGTTCCGCCGTACCACCCAGGTCGAGAGCCCCTCCTCCCCGGGGAGCCAGCTCCGGGAGGGCGACCCGGCGTCGACCCCGATCGCGACGATGGTCCGGAGCAGGCCAGTGGTCGGATCGACGTCCGCGATGGCCAGGTTGTCGTAGCGCACGAGCACGGCCAGGCCCTCGGCGATCTGGTCCAGCACCCGCCTCGCGTCGAGCGTGGTCAGGATCGATTCGGTGATCTGCAGCAGGACCTGCTGGCTCCGCAGCTGGCGCGCGAGTGCCGCCGACTGGTCGCGCAGCCGCTCGGCCGCGTCCGCGCTGGCCATGGCGTGCGCCGCGAAGCTCGCGTAGATCTCGAGCAGCCGAAGGTCGTCCTGGCTGAACTGCCGGAGCCCCACCTTGGAGAGCACCAGCACGCCCAGCACCTCGTCCTCGTAGACCATCGGGGCAAGCAGCATCGACTCGTCCAGGTCCGCCTGTGTCCCGGGGATGATCACGACCCGCGGGTCTGCCGCCGCGTCGTCGACCAGCTGGGCCTGCCGGTGCTCGGCGACCCAGCCGGTGATGCCCTCGCCGAGGTGGACCCGCAGCTGATCGGGCGTCTCATCCACGTACTCGCCGACCTGTCCCCGCATCGCCACGGCGACCAGGTCGCCACCGGGCAGCAGCCGGTAGACCCGCACGTTGTGGTAGTCGATCAGCTGGCGGAGCTCGGTGGCGATGGCGATCCCGATCTCGCGCACGCTGCTCAGCCGACTGAGCCGGACGCCGAGCTGCTGGATGGACCGGAGCTGGGCCGCCCAGCGCGCCATCTGCGCATACTGCTCGCGGAGCCGGTCGGTCGAGTCCACGTTGGCAATCGCCTGGGCCGCCAGGCTGGCGTAGATGTCGAGCAGGCGGAGGTCATCCTCGGTGAACTGGCGCAGGCCGAGCTTGGACAGCACGAGCACGCCGAGCACTTCGTCCTCGTAGATCATCGGCGCGAGCAGCATCGACTCCTCGAGGCCGGGCTCGGTCCCGGGGATGGTGTTGGACCGTGGGTCGTGTGCCGCGTCGTGCACGAGCAGTGCCTGCCGGTGCTCCGCCACCCAGCCGGTCAGCCCGTGCCCCAGCGTGGTCCCGAGCTGCTCCGGCGTCTCGTCCACGTACTGGCCGACCCGACCGCGCATCGAGACGGGCACCAGCTCCGTCTGGTTCACCAGGCGGTAGACGCGGACGTTGTGGTAGTCGATCAGCTCCTGCAGCTCGGTGGCGATCGCCGCGCCCACCTCCCGCATGGTCCCGAGCCGGCTCAGCCGCACCCCGAGCTGCTGGATCGAGCGCAGTTGTGCCGCCCAGGTCGCCATCCGCGCGTAGTCGCGGGCGTTGCGGATCGCGACGCCCGCCTTGGCACCCAGCGTGCGCAGCGCCTCGAGCTCCCGTTCGTCATACGGCCGCGGCCGGTCGTGGTACAGCACGAGCGCACCAAGCGGCGTCCCGTCTGCCACCAGGGGGGCGACGGCCAGCGATTCGAAGCCCTCCGTGGCTGCCACCCGGCGCTGCCGGTCGTGGTCGGCCATGTCGGCCCCCCACCGCAGCACCGCCACGGCCCTGCCCGCGTCGATCGCGTCGCGGACGCGCGAGCCGAGGGAGTCGGCCTGGACGGTCGCCAGGTAGGCGCGGGACAGCCCCCTGCTCGCCTGCGCGACCGCCGCTCCGTCCTGCTCGCGGAGGAAGACCGCACCGCGATCCGCCGCGAACAACTCCATCGAGCGGTCAAGGAGGTCGAGTTCGATCGTGCCGACGTCGAGCGTCGCGCCGATCCTCGCCACGAGCTGGTCGATCGCGGATGCCAGGGGGAGCGACGTTCCGTCGCCGCGCCCCGCGAGCGCCTCGGTCCCTCCTGCATCCGGCGTCTGCGGCGATCCCCCGGAACCCGCGTCCCCCAGGAACGCCTCCAGCGCCGCGGCCCGGTAACGGCGGTCTCCCCGCGTGTTGATGCGCATGAAGGGCAGCCGGCCCTGGTCGCTCCACGCGCGGACCGTGTTGGGGTGGACGCCCAGGATCCGGGCGGCACCCGCCACGGATACCGTGCCCTGTCGTCCCGTGATCTCCATGAACCCACCTGCTCGACTCGGCCGCCTGCGAACCTGCCAGAGCCTACCGATCCCTCACAAAACCCCACAGCGGACCGGAGGTACTGGTGGTCACGACCGATCGTCCCACCCGCCGGGCCGCGCCCGCGGACCTGCGCCGCCGGCGTCCGGGCGGCCGGCGAGCGGCCGCGCATCAGCGCCGGCGCGTCACCCGGACGTACAGCGCGGCCGCCGCGGCGGCCAGCACGCCCAGCACCAGCACTCCGACGAGCGCCAGGATCGGCTGGCCCACGAAGCTGGGGGGCGTGCCGCTGGTCCGGGTGTCCCCGGCTCCGATGCCCACCGGCGACGGCGACGCGGCGAGCGTGGGAGCGGCGACCAGCGCGAGGAGCGCGACGGCAAGCAGGAGGCATCCGGCACCCAGGAGGATCGCGGCCCGGGCCGCCCGCTTCCGGTCCGCCCCGCCGAGGACCCGCATCGCGTCGGGCAGGTCGAGCGTGCAGACCACGAGGGGGCGACCCGCGCCCGCGGTCAGCACCGGCCGGCCAGCCGTGTCGAGTGCCGGCACGCCCGCCACGTAGGCGTGCTCGACCGCCGAAACCTGCTCGATCAACAGGCGCACCGGTCGGTCCGGCGGCGTCCCGGGCGGGACCTGGTCGGGCACCTCGCTCGCGACGCCCCGCGATTCGCGCGGCATCACCACGAGCCCCTCGTCGAGGGACGCGAGATCCACCCCGATGCGCGCCCCGCGGCCCGCGACCCCGAACGGCACGGCCAGGCGCCGGTCCTCGATGGCCTCCCACCCCGAGCGCGTGCCGAGCTGCACGCGCCGGCGGCGATAGACCAGCGGCCGGTCGTGCTCGTCGGGGAATTCCTCCTCGCTGGAGATTCGCCCGTGCACCCGGACGTAGGCGCGGCGGCCCTCCCGGGCGGCCTCCGCCGCCTCCTCGAGCGTCACCTCGGGAGCGGCGCGCAGGATCCGGCCGACTCGATAGCCGCTGCCGAACCCGCGCATGACGAACGCGCCGAGGACCAGGGACAGCGCGCCGCAGGCGGCGAGGACGAGGACGATCACGTCGGGCGATGCTAGCACCCGGCCCGCGACGGCCGCCGCGGGGGGCACGGGTGTTCCGGGCAGCAAAGGGCCCGAAGGAACCTCCGCGAACTCACGTGGGCGTTGATGTCATCGCCGCCGTTAGTGATCGCTCCTGACCCCTTCGGGCTGTTTCAACGCTAGCCAGCGCCCCAGTCCGGGTCAACCGGGTTGTCCACCTTCGCCCGGACTTCACGCGCACTTATCCACCGCTCATCCACCGCTCATCCACTGGTGCATCGCCGCTTCGCGGCCGCTTCCGGCCGCCCCGGGATCAGAGGGCGCGCCCCGTCTGGGGATCGAACGCCGCGAGCTGGCCCCCGTAGCTGGTCAGCACGAGCCGCCCGCCGATCAGCTCCGCTCCCGCCACCACGTCGGAGTGCGCCAGTCGCCAGGCGACCGATCCGTCGGCCTCCACGGCGACCGTGTCGATCTCGCTCTGGACCAGGACGTGGTCGATCCGGGAGCTGCCGAGGACGTCGATGATCGGCGCTCCGCTCTCCCGCGACCATCGCAGATCTCCGGTGCGGGCGTCGAGCCCGTAGGAGCGGAAGCCGAACTTGGCCACCAGGAGACCCGGCACGTCCCAGAAGAATGCCGTGGGCCCGTCGAAGATCGGCGACGCGAAGCGCGCGGTCCAGGCGCCCGCCGGCCCCTCGACGCGCATCTCCGCCCGGCACAGGCGATCGGGATGGGGCGACACGAGCGTGCCATGGTCGTCGAGCCGGCCGCCCGCCTCGGAGAGGGCGAAGACGTCGGCGGCGCGGCCGGTGCCGGCCCAGCGGAAGCGGACCGAGAGCCCCCCGGGGTATCGGACGGTCGAGCGGTGCGCCTCGGCCTCGCTCACGCGCCGCCGGCGGACCCCGTCGCCCGGGCCGCCTGCTCGCCGGCGGGTCCGGCCTGCTCCTCGTGCGGTATCTCCGCGGCAACGGGCGCGACCGTCGCGTTGGAGAGCATCCGCAGCGTTGCCGGAGAGACGGCAAACACCGCGTTCTGTGTTCCGGCCGCCGCCCAGACGATTTCGTGCCGTCCGAGGCGTGGGTCCATCACCACGCGGATCGGGCGCCGGTGGCCGAACGGCGGGATGCCGCCGATGACGTACCCGGTCAGGTCGTTCGCCTCACGCGCGGTGGCCCGCCGGATGGCGGGTTCGCCCACCACGGCCGCGAGCCGGCCGACGTCCACCCGGTCCGGCCCCGCGACGAGCACGATGAACGGCTCGACGGCGTCCTCCTCGCGAGGCGCCACGAAGACCAGGCTCTTGACGATCTGGCCGAGTTCCGCGCCCACCGCGCGTGCCGCGTCCTCCGCGGTGTGCGTGCTGTCCGGGAACGTGACGATCTCGATGCTCACGCCCTTGCGGGCCGCGGTGTCGAGAACGCGCTGCGAGGGTGGGGCAAGCGGATCGGGCACGGCGGCGAGTCTATCACCGGTACGGCCCGGGCCCGGGCCTGCGCTGTCAGAATGCAGCGATGCGATTGCTGCGCCGGGGACGGCCGCCCCGTGACGTCCTGCGTTCGATGGCCGAGCGCCGGGTCTGGGCGTTCGACTGGGACGGCACGCTCATCGATTCCATCGGGCGGACGAAGGCCACCTACCGGGAGATCTTCCGGGAGCTCGACCTGCCCTTCGACGACGCGCTCTTCCACAAGCACTACGCGCCCGACTGGCGGCGCATGTACCAGAGCCTGGGGATCCCCGAGACGCTGTGGCCGCAGATCGACCGCCGCTGGGTGGAGATCTTCGAGACCGAGGTGTCCGCCCTGGTCCCCGGCGCGGCCGAGGCGCTGGAGTGGCTGCGTGCCGACGGGCGCCGGGTCGCGCTGGTCACGGCCGGCCACCGGGAGCGGCTCGAACTCGAGCTCAGGGCGACCGGGCTGTCGGGCGTGTTCGAGACCATGGTCTACGGCAACGAGGTCCCGCACCAGAAGCCCGATCCGGCGCCCCTCCTGATGGCCTCGCGCTACCTGCGGGTCGCGCCGGCCGACATGGTGCTGGTCGCTGATGCCGCCGACGACATGCTGATGGCGAAGCGGGCCGGCGCCCTCCCGTTGGGGGTGCTCACCGGGGCGGCGCAGGCGCGCAGCCTGAAGGCCGGCGGCGCCCGCTGGGTCGCACGGGACGTGGCGGCCGTCGTGACGCCGCTGCGGGGCGTCCAGTAGTAGCATCACGGCACAACCGAAGAGCGGACAGGGGAGCACCACGCCGGTGCTGAGAGTGCGGCACGTGCCGCAGACCCTCGGAACCTGATCTGGGTCGTACCAGCGAAGGGAGTCCACGAGCCCGACCTCTGTCCGGGGAGACGGAGGTCGTCGTGTTTCTGCCATCGGAGCCCTGGTCCCGCCAGGGCCGCCGGATCGCGCGTCTGCGGCGCCCGCACGGTATCCCGCGCCCGCGGCGCCCGCGCAGCGGGGCTCACGGCGCGCGATGAAGGCGCTGCTGGTCGGCAACGGGCGTGTGCCCGCCCGGACGTCGGTGCCCGCGGATGTCTTCGCCGGCGTCGCGCTGGTCATCGCGGCCGACGGGGGCGCGGCGGCGTGCGAGGCGCTGGGGCTGCGGCCCGACCTGCTGGTCGGCGATCTCGACTCGGCCGAGCCGGCGCTCGTCCGGCGCCTGGAACAGGCCGGCATCGAGGTGCGAAGGGTCCCGGCCGAGAAGGACGAGAGCGATCTCGAGCTCGCGCTCGAGGCGGCGATCGAGCGGGGGGCCGACCGGGTGGTCGCGCTGGGCGCCCTGGGCGGTCCTCGAATCGAACACGCCCTGTCCGCGGTCGAACTGCTCCTCATCGCGCGGCAGCGAGGCGTGGAGATGTCGCTCGTGGACGACCGCTCGACGCTGCGGCTGCTCGGGCCCGGCGGGCCCGGCGTTGCCGGGACCCGGCTTGACCTCGCGGGCGAGACGGGCGACTTCGTCTCGCTGTTCCCCTGGGGAGGCGACGCCCTCGGGGTGGTGACCGAGGGCCTGCGCTACCCGCTGCGTGACGAGACGCTCCCCATGGGGCCGTCGCGCGGCCTCTCCAACGAGATGCTCGGGCCGGCCGCCTCCGTGCGATGCCGGTCCGGCCGATTGCTGGTCATCCACACGCGCAGGTCGGCCGTGCAGCCGGTCGCGCGTGACACCCGGGAGGAGTAGCAGATGACGGACAACGTGGCGCGCTACGGGAGGGCCCTCACGCCGCCCGACACGCGCTGGCGCACCCGCGACATCGTGGTCACGGCCGTGATTGCCGTTGCCTTCGGCGTGGTGTTCTGGGCGTGGGACACCGTGTGGAACGTCGCGGCGCCCCTGTTCGGGGCATTCAAGCCGCTCGAGTACGTCATCAGCGGCGTCTGGCTCATGCCTGGCGTCATCGCCACCCTGATCGTGCGCAAGCCCGGGGCGGCGCTCTTCGCCGAGCTGGTCGCCGCGATCGTGTCCGCCCTGCTCGGCAATGTCTGGGGCATGGACGTGGTCCTCTCCGGCTTCGTCCAGGGGACCGGGGCGGAACTCGTCTTCGCGTTCACGCTGTACCGGTCGTTCGGGCTGCCGGTGGCGCTCATCGCGGGCGGGATCGCGGGGGTCGGTGAGGCCCTCCATGACCTGCCCGTGTACTACGCGTCCAACGGCATCCCGTTCCAGGCGTCGGTGGCAGTGCTCGAGATCGCCTCGGGCATCGTGATCGCCGGGCTGGGTGGCTGGCTGCTGGTCCGTGC
>DAIDTV010000041.1:0-2319 GCA_027457005.1 Chloroflexota bacterium | reverse complement strand
GCTTTGGGCCGGGGGCGGCAGGCCGCCGCGGCCAGGCCGAGGGAGGGCTCGCGGCTGCGCGGGCCGGCGCCCCGACCGTCCCTCCCGGCGGTGAGGGGATCGACCCGCCGGAGATCATGGCCGAGGGGTTCGGCTGGACGTACCGGAACCGGGCACGCCCCGCGCTGGCCGGCCTCACGTTCCGGGTCGCTCCGGGGCAGGCACTCCTCGTGATCGGGCCGTCCGGCAGCGGAAAGAGCACCCTCGCGCGGGCGCTCACCGGGCTGGTCCCCCACGAGCTGCCCGGGACGTGGTCCGGATCGCTGCGCGTCGGTGAGCTGGACGTCGCGGCGACCCCCATCCAGCTCGTCAGCGGCCGGGCGGGGATCGTCTTCCAGGAGCCCGAGAGCCAGATGGTGATGCCACGGGTCGAGGACGAAGTCGCCTTCGGGCTCGAGAACCGCGGCTGGGAGCGGCAGGCGATGTATGCCCGCGTGCGCGAGATGCTCGGCATCGTGGGCCTGGCCGGGTTCGAACGACGGTCCACCGTCACGCTCTCGGGCGGGGAGCAGCAACGCCTGGCGATCGCGGACGTCCTGGCACCCATGCCGGGGCTCGTGGTGCTGGACGAGCCGACCGCGAACCTCGATCCGCCGGGCATGGAGGGCGTGTTCGAGCGGCTGGAATCCCTGGTCCGGTCGCGCGAACGCACGGTGGTGATCGTGGAGCACCGCCTCGAGGCGGCGTTGCCGCTCGCCGACCTGGTCCTCCTCCTGGACGACGAGGGCCGTCAGCTGGCCGTGGGGGAACCCGGTGCGATCGGCCGCGCGCACGCGCGCACCCTGGAGCGGCTGGGCAGCTGGGTGCCGCGGGCATGGCAGGCGTGGGCGGCGGTCCCCGGGCCGGTCCAGGGGCAACCGGACGCCTCGAGCGCCGGCGCTGCGGCGGCACGGCCGGCGGTGGCGGGCCCTAGTGCGGAACTCGAAGGGGGGCCGTCCCGTCCTCATCCGCTGCTGCGGGCCCGGGAGCTCACCGTCCGCTACCCCGCGGCTCCGTGTGGCTCGCGGGATCCCGCGATCTCCGGGGTCACGCTCGATCTCCACGCCGGCGAGCGCATGGCGCTGGTGGGACCCAACGGATCGGGCAAGTCGTCGCTGCTCTTCGTGCTGGCGGGCATCCGGCGGCCCGACGCCGGCTCGGTGCGCGTGGGAAACGGCACGGACGTCCCGGCCGTGGACACGACGCGCCTGCGAGGGGGCGAGATCGCCCGCCTGCTCGGACTCGTCTTCCAGAACCCGGAGCTCGGCTTCGTCGGGCGGACCTGCGCGGCCGAGGTCGCCGCCGGGCTCCCCGCGCTGGGCCGCGTCCCGGATCCCGCGGACCCCGACGTGGGCGCCGCCCTCGCGCGGTTCGGTTTGGCACCACTCGCGGCGGAGGATCCGTTCCGCATCAGCGAAGGAGAGCAGCGCCGGCTGGGGATCGCTGCCGCAAGCATCGCCCGGCCGTCGATCCTGCTGCTCGACGAACCCACCTTCGGGCTCGACCGGCGCGGCGCCGACGCAGTGGTCGATCTCCTCGACCTGCTTCGCCTCGACGGGCAGGCGCAGGTCATGGCCACGCACGACCCGCGGCTCATCCCAGGCTGTGACCGGGTGATCGCGCTCGATCACGGCCGCGTGGTCTTCGACGGAACGCCGGTGGCATTCCTCGCCGACCCGCCGTACTCCCCGCCCGGTCCCTGGCGCGATGGGGTCGAGGTCGCGGGCAGCCCCCGTCCGCTCCCCGGGCAACACGTGGGGCTCTCCCGGTGAGCTTCCTGCCGGCGCCGCTCGAGCCGGTCCGGCCGGCGCTGCTCACGAGGGTCGCGCCGGTGACGCGGATCGTCGTCGGGGTCGTCTGGCTCGTGGTCGCGGTGCTCGCCGCCGGCCCGCTGGTGCCGTTCGCGCTCGGGGTCGCCGGAACGCTGGCGCTGGTCCTTCTCTCCGGGCTGCCGCTCGGCCGGGTGCCGCGCCGGCTCGCGCCGCTGGGCCTCGCGGCGCTTGGACTCGGGCTGCTCACCGTGCTGGTCAACCCGGCGAACGGCGACCCCTCCATGGCCACCGCCGTGCAGGCCGGCCCGCTCCGGATCACGGGCATCGCCCTGTGGGCCGGCGTCGCCATCGCGCTGCGCCTGGCAGTGATCGCGCTGGTGAGCCTCCTCGTCTTCGTCACGTCGGATCCCACCGAGCTCGCGGATTCCCTGGTGCAGCAGTGGCGCGTGCCGTACCGGTTTGCGTATGGCACGCTCGCGGCGCTGCGGATCGTGCCGCTGCTCGCGGCCGACTGGGCGGCCATCCGGAC
>DAIDTV010000040.1:6031-10364 GCA_027457005.1 Chloroflexota bacterium | reverse complement strand
GGGGAGCGGCCGTCCTGCTGAGCCCCGCCATTGTCTCCCATGGCCCGGTGTTCCGCCAGACCGGCGCGGAAGACGGCGATCCCGGCCACCTGGTCGCCCTCGTTGAGCCGCATCACGATCACCCCCCGGGCGCCGGGCGAGTAACGGTTGATCGAGGCGACCTCGGTGCGCACCACCTGCCCGCCGCGGCTGATCAGCAGCAGTTCCTCGTCGGTCTCCTCGACCTGCTCGACGGCGGCCACGCCGCCGGTCTTGCGACCCTCGAGCGAGATCAGCTGCACGCCCTGCCCGCCCCGGTGCTTGCGCCGGAAGTCGCCGAGCCGGACGCGCTTGCCGTACCCGGTCTCCGTCAGCACGAGCAGGTCGGCGTTCGGCTGCACCACGCTCATCCCGACCACGTGGTCGCCGGCGCGTGCGAGCCGGATGCCGATCACGCCCGCGGCGGCACGCCCCATGCCCCGGACCTCGGTCTCGGAGAAACGGGCCAGCCTGCCCTGCGCGGTCGCGAGGATCACGTCGTCGCGACCGGTCGTGACGTCGACCCACGCCAGCTCGTCGTCGTCGGCCAGGGTGATCGCGATGATCCCGCTGGACCGGACCTTCTCGAACTGCTCGAGCGGCGTCTTCTTGACGACCCCGCCACGCGTCGCGAGGACCAGGTAGCCGCCCCGCTCGAAATCAGGGAGGGTGATCGTGGCCATGGGCACTTCGCCCGACTCGACCTGCACGCCCTCGAGATTGATGATCGGCATGCCCTTCGCGGTCCGGCTCGCGTCAGGGATCTGGTGCACCTTCGAGCTGAACACGCGGCCCCGGTTGGTGAAGAAGAGCGCCCAGTCGTGGGTGTTCGCGACAAGCAGGTGCTCGAGCGCGTCCTCCTCGACCGTCTTCGCCCCGATGATCCCCTTGCCCCCGCGGGCCTGCCGGCGGTACGTGGCGAGGGGCTGGCGCTTGATGTAGCCGCGGCCGCTGATGGTGATCACCACGTCCTCGTCGGCGATCAGGTCCTCGTCGGTCATCTCGCGCGAGGCGTCGTCGGCGATGCGCGTGCGGCGCTGCCCCGCGTACTTCGTGCGGAGCATGCGCAGCTCGTCCTTGATCAGCTCGTCGATCCGGCGCGGGTTCGCCAGGATGTCCTCGAGCTCGCCGATCAGCTCGATCACCTGCCGGTACTCGTCCTCGATCTTCTGCCGCTCGAGGGCCGCCAGGCGGGCGAGGCGCATGTCGAGGATCGCCTGGGCCTGCAGGTCGGACAGCTCGAAGCCCGTGATCAGGTTCTGCTTCGCCGTCTCGACGTCCCGCGACTCGCGGATGGTGCGGATCACCGCGTCGAGGTTGTCGAGTGCCTTGTTGAGGCCCTCGAGGATGTGGGCGCGCTCCCGGGCACGGGCCAGGTCGTACTCGGTGCGCCGGCGCACCACCACGCGACGGTAGTCGATGTAGTGCTGCAGGACGGCCTTGAGGGGCAGCGTCTGGGGCTGCCCGTCGACCAGCGCCACCATGTTCATGTTGAAGGCGAGCTGCAGGGTGGTGTGCTTGAACAGGTTGTTCAGCACCTTGTGCGGGTTGGCGTCGCGCTTGCACTCGATGACCAGGCGCATGCCGTCCCGGTCCGACTCGTCGCGCAGGTCCGCGATCCCCTCGAGCTTCTTGGCCCCGACCAGCTCCGCGATCTTCTCCACGAGCTGCGCCTTGTTGACCTGGTAGGGCAGCTCCGTCACGACGATCGCCACGCGGTTGCCGCGAGCCTCCTCGAAGGCGCATACGGCACGCATGACGACGCGACCGCGCCCGTTGGCGTACATCTGGCGGATCGCGTCGACGCGCTCCTGCTGCCCGGTCAGGGCGTTGCGCTGCTGCTCGAAGCGGAAGATGGTCGCGCCGGTCGGGAAGTCGGGACCCTTGATGTGCTCGCACAGGTCGTCGACGGTGAGTTCCGGGTTCTCGATCAGGGCGGTGGTGGCCGCGGCGACCTCTCCCAGGTGGTGCGGGGGGATGTTGGTGGCCATCCCCACCGCGATACCCGACGATCCGTTCACCAGCAGGTTCGGAAGACGGCCCGGGAGGACCGTCGGCTGGCGCTTGGTGCCGTCGTAGTTGTCCTCGAAGTCGACCGTGTCCTTCTCGATGTCGGTGAGCATCTCGGCCGAGATGGCGGTCATCCGGGCCTCGGTGTAGCGCATCGCCGCAGCCGGATCGCCGTCGACCGAGCCGAAGTTGCCCTGGCCGTCCACGAGCGGGTAGCGCATCGAGAAGTCCTGCGCGAGGCGCACCAGCGCGTCGTAGATGGAGACGTCGCCATGGGGGTGGTACTTGCCCATGACGTCGCCGACGATCGCGGCGCACTTGCGATACCCCGCCGCCGAGGTCAGGCCCATCTCGTGCATCGTGTAGAGGATCCGGCGCTGGACCGGCTTGAGCCCGTCGCGCACGTCCGGCAGGGCGCGGCTCACGATCACGCTCATGGCGTAGTCGAGGTAGGCCTGCCGCATCTCGTCTTCGATGCGGATCGGGAGCACGCGTCCGCGGTCCTCGGTCACTCGGTGGGGCTCCTCTCGATGTGGCGATCGGCAGTCGCCTCCGGCTTCGCGGATGCCGGGCTGGCCGCCATCAGGTCGGCGAAGGCGCCGGCGGCCCTGGATGCCTTGCTGGTGGAAGCGGCGCGCGGGTCACGCCGGAGGCCGGCGATCCGGGCGCGGATCTCGGCCGCCCGCGCGCGGTCGATCGCGGGGAGCGCGTCGCGGATGACCCAGGCGCGGTGCCCGTCCCGGCCGTCGGCCGCCCGGGAGGCCTCATCGTCGAGGAACCGCTCCACGGCCGCGCCGTCCACCCGGTGCCAGGAGCGCAGCGCCCAGGCCAGCGCACGCTGCACGTTCTCGTCGGGATCACCCAGCAGCTCGCCGACCAGGTCGAGGGCCGGCGAGTCCGCCAGCCGGTGGCGGTCTGCCGGGACCACCTCGAAGGGCAGCGAGGCGATGGCGGAGCCCACGAACCGGCGCTCCCACGGGGACGGCGCGTAGACCAGCTGCTCGAGCTCGGCCCAGCGGAACGGCTCCAGCAGGATGCCGAGCCCCGCGACGCCGGCCAGCGTGTCCACGGCGATCCAGTTGTCGGCGGTGCGCGAGAGACGGCGGATGAGCTGCCAGCTTCGCTCGGGGTCGTGCTCGAGCGAGACCCGGAGCAGGGTGCACGCGACGGTTCGCATCTCCAGGTCGGGCTCCCGTTCGAGTCGCTCGGCGAGCCACAGCGCGACATCCGGGCGGTGGCGGCAGGCGCTCCGGACCCTGGAGTGGACCGGTGCCGCGAGCGGCGTCCGGATCCCCTGTGCCGCGCCCAGCCCGGGGGTCATCTGTCGCAGGGTTGCCAGGTAGGCGGGATCGGCCAGCCGGGCGTAGCCGGCGTGCAGTTCGGCGACGAACTCCTCGGGCCGATCGACCAGGGCGGCGACCCGCGCGGCCAGCTCGCGTGCCTGGGGGAGCCGATCGGCGACGAAGGCGCCGGCGCGTTCGGTGACCGCGCTCGTCATCGGGCCGGGCCGCTCATCGGGGCGTACCGCTCATCGGGCCGTTCCCTCGAGCGTGTCCCCGGCGGCGCGCGAACGGGGCCACGGCCGCAGCGGGCTGGCTTCCCGTGGTTCGACCGCCGGTTCGATGCGGAACATGTACCGCCGCTTGAGCTCGTCCTTGCGATCGGCCGGTGCGTCCACGTAGACCGCCTCGGCCGTGGCGGGGCGGGCGCCCGTATCGGCGTCCAGCAGCCGTCCCTCGGTGCGGATGAGCCTCCGCCGCCGCTCGACGACCCGCCCCTCGGCGCGCAACCGCCGCCCGATCGGGACGGGCCGCCGGAAGTCCACCGACATCCGGGCCGTCAGGCCCCAGGAGTCCTCGTCGACCAGCGCCCAGGCCATCACCTCGTCGAGAATCGCGCAGACGATGCCCCCGTGGGCGATCCCCTCCCAGCCCATGAACCGCTCGTCGAGGGTGTGCTCGGCCCCGCAGATCCCGGCGTCGGCGTGGAGCTGGAGCCGCAGTCCCGACACGTTGAGCGCGCCGCAGGCGAAGCACCCGTGTGGGCGCATCAGCAGCCGGCGGTCTCCCACCGGGATCTCGGTGACCGCGGACGCGAGGGGCTCGGGCATCGGCTCCGGCATGCCGTCAGACGTCCAGGTTCCGCACCCGCCGGGCCTCCGAACGGATGAACTCGCGGCGCGGCGCGACCCGCTCCCCCATCAGCGTGGTGAACACCTCGTCGGCGACCGCGGCGTCCTCCGTGCTCACCTGCAGCAGGGTGCGCGTCGCAGGGTTCATGGTGGTCTCCCACAGCTGCTCGGCGT
>DAIDTV010000040.1:0-6021 GCA_027457005.1 Chloroflexota bacterium | reverse complement strand
GGATCAGCGGGTTCCGGGCCTTGATCTCCCCGACCAGGCGGTCCCGCTCCTTCTCGTCCGACGCGTAGTAGGTGACCTTGCCGGTGCTGATGCGGTAGAGCGGCGGCTGCGCGATGTACAGGAATCCCTGCTCGATCACGGCGGGCAGGTGCCGGTAGAAGAAGGTGAGCAGCAGGGTGCGGATGTGGGCCCCGTCCACGTCCGCGTCGGAGAGCAGCACGATGCGGTGGTAGCGGAGCTTGCCGATGTCGAGGGACTCGCCGATGCCGGCTCCAAGTGCCACGATCAGGGGCCGGACGTTCTCCGAGCCAAGGATCCGGTCCAGGCGCGCCTTCTCGACGTTGAGCAGTTTCCCCCGCAGCGGGAGGATCGCCTGGAAGCGCCGGTCGCGCCCCTGCTTGGCGGAGCCGCCGGCCGAATCGCCCTCCACGATGAAGAGCTCGCTCCGGGCGGGGTCGCGCTCCTGGCAGTCGGCGAGCTTCCCCGGGAGCGCGGCTCCCTCGAGGGCGCCCTTCCGGATGACCAGGTCGCGGGCCTTTCGCGCGGCCTCGCGCGCACGGGACGCGGTGAGGCACTTGTCGATGATGCGGCGCCCGTCCCCTGGGTTCTCGTCGAGGTACTGACTCAGGCCGTCCGCCACCGCGGCCTGGACCTGGCCCTTCACCTCCGCGTTCCCGAGCTTCGCCTTGGTCTGGCCCTCGAACTGCGGCTCCACCAGCTTGACGCTGATCACGGCCGTGAGCCCCTCGCGGACGTCGTCGCCGCTCAGGTTGGCGTCCGAGTCGCGCAGCACGCCGGCCCGTCGCGCCCAATCGTTCAGGGAGCTCGTGAGGGCCGCGCGGAAGCCGGTCAGGTGGGTTCCGCCGTCGACGGTATTGATGTTGTTGGCGAACGCCAGGACCGTCTCGGTGTAGGTGTCGTTGTACTGGAGCGCCACCTCGATCGCGGTCTGCCCCTCGCGCCGCTCGACGTAGATGGGGCGCGCGTGGAGCACCTCCTTGTTCTTGTTCAGGTGCCGCACGAAGCTGATCAGGCCCCCCTCGAAGTAGAAGGAGCGCTCGCGGGCGGGCTCGACCCGCTCGTCCGCCAGGCGGATCCACAGCCCCTTGTTGAGGTAGGCGGACTCTCGCATGCGCTGGGCGATGGTGTCGAACGACCAGTCGATGGTCTCGAAGACGTCGGGGTCCGGCATGAACCGGGTGGTCGTGCCATGACGCCCGGCGGAGGCGCCGATCTCGTGGACGGGCGTCGACGGCTTGCCGCGCTCGTACGACTGGCCCCATACGCGGCCGTCGCGTGCCGTCTCGACCGTGAGCCACGCGGAGAGGGCATTGACGACGCTGACGCCGACGCCGTGCAGGCCGCCGGATACCTTGTAGCCCCCGCCGCCGAACTTGCCGCCCGCGTGGAGCACCGTATGGACGACCTCGAGGGCGTCCTTCCCGGTGCGGTGCCGGCCGACGGGAACGCCACGGCCGTCGTCCACCACGGACATGCTGCCGTCCGGGAGGATCGTGACGTCGATCCGCGTCGCGTAGCCGGCCATCGCCTCGTCGATCGAGTTGTCGACGACCTCCCAGACCAGGTGGTGCAGGCCCCGCCCGTCCGTCGAGCCGATGTACATGCCCGGACGGCGACGAACTGCTTCCAGCCCCTCCAGCACCTGGATGCTGCTGGCGTCGTAGGTGGGCGCCGCGGGGGAGGGCTTGCCACGGCCGCGGCGCGTGACGTCGACGGGGGGATCGGCCGCCGGAGCGCGGCGCGAGGTGGGACCCGTCACGCGAGACCCCCGAGCAGCTTCTCGTAGAGGCGCACCAGATCCGCCTCGTCGTAGTACTCGATCACGATGCGACCTCCCTTTCGAGAGCGCGTCAGGCTGACCTTGGTTCCAAGGGCGGTGCGCAGCTCGGATTCGATGCGCTCGGTCTCCGGGTCGTCGTGTGCCTCGTCCGCGGGATCGGCCTCCTGGTCCTTCAGCGCGGCGGCGGCCTTCGCGGCCGCGGCCGTCTTCAGGCGGCGCGCCAGCTCCTCGGTCTGCCGGACCGACAGGCCCCGATGGGAGACGGCGGCGAGCAGGGCCTCCTGCTCCGTGGTTCCCTCGATCGATGCAATCGCCCGGGCGTGCCCTTCGGTGATGGTCCCGTCTCGGACCGCGGACTGGACCGCATCGGCCAGGTCCAGCAGGCGCAGCGTGTTCGCGATCGTGGACCGCGCCCGGCCAACGCGGCGCGCGACATCGTCCTGGCTCATCCCGAAGGAGTCCGTGAGCTGGCGGTATGCCTCGGCTTCCTCGAGGGGGTTGAGGTCGGCCCGCTGGATGTTCTCCACCAGCGCGACCTCGAGCTGTTCACGCCCCGCGAGTTGCCGGACCACCGCCGGGATGCGGGTCAGGCCTGCGATCCTCGCCGCGCGAAGGCGCCGCTCGCCGGCGATCAGCTCGTACCCGTCGATGGTCTCGGTCACCAGGACGGGCTGGAGCACGCCGTGTTCCGCGATGCTGGCCGCGAGCTCCTGGAGCGCCGCGTCCGCCATGGACTTGCGGGGCTGGTAGGGGTTGGCCTTGATGCGGTCGAGCGGGATCTCGGCCGGCGCGGCCATCGAGGCTGTCGCCGATGGGATCAGCGAGGCGAGGCCCCGGCCGAGCCCGCCGCTCCTGGCGCTCACGGGATCGCCTGCGGAGCAGCCGCCACCGGTGGGGGACCGAACGCGAGGGACCGTCCGGGCGTCTGGTCGGCGACGCCGGCGTCCCGGCGAATGAACTCGGCCGCGAGCGCCCGGTAGGCCTCCGCGCCCTTGGAGTCGGGGCGATAGAGGGCAATCGGCAGCCCATAGCTCGGTGCCTCGGAGAGCCGGACGCTGCGGGGGATGATCGTGTCGTACACCGCGCCGTCGAGGTGGCGCCTCGCCTCGTCCCGGACCTCGGCGGACAGCAGGGTCCGGGAATCGAACATGGTGAGCACAACGCCGCGCACCGCCAGCGTTGGATTGAGGTGGTCGCGGACGAGGTTGATGGTCGCGACGAGCTGGCTCAGGCCCTCCAGGGCGTAGTACTCGCACTGCAGGGGGACGAGGACCGAGTTGGCCGCGGTGAGTGCATTCACGGTGAGGAGCCCCAGGCTTGGCGGGCAGTCGATGAGGACGTGGTCGTAGCGTGCGGCGAGCGGTGCGAGCACACGGCCGAGCCGGCGTTCGCGCTGGGGGAGCGGGGCCAGTTCGACCTCGGCGCCCGCGAGCGACAGGGCGGCGGGTATGAGATCGAGGTGCTCGATCCCGGTCGGGACGAGCAGTTCGTCCGCGGTTGCCTCGTCGCAGAGTGCGTCGTAGATCGACCGGCTTACCGAGGACTTGTCGATGCCCAGGCCGCTGGTCGCGTTGCCCTGCGGGTCGAGGTCAACCACCAGCACGTGGTGCCCGTTGAGCGCGAGGTAAGCGCCGAGGTTGACCACCGTGGTGGTCTTCCCGACGCCGCCCTTCTGGTTGGCGCACGCGACCGTGTCGCCCCGTGAGGTCTCTCGTCCGTTCGCGCCCACCGATCGAATTCTAGCCGATCGAGCCTTTGCTCGCCCTTACCAAGCCCTTGCCGCCGATCGTCGCCCGCTGTTTCACGTGGAACAAGTGCGGTCTCCACCCAGCCGGGCCGACCGGTCCCGGCGTCCTCTCCGAGATGACGGACGCGCATGACCCGGTTGGGCCCGCATGGCGCGGACCCGACGCGCCCGCCTTCCTGGCCGAGGAACCTGCGCGGCCGAGCGGCCGAGTGGCCGAGTGGCCGAGGACGTGCGCGACCCGAAAGCCCGCACGGCCGAGAAGCCCGCGTGGCCCGGCCGAGGGACGGCGTGGTCCGCCGCCCGCACGTCGTCCTCCACCCGCACGTCGTCCTCCACCCGCACGTCGTCCGTCGCCCGCAGTGACCGTGCGCAGGGGCGTCACCGGTCGGCTCGACCCGGGCAGCACGCCGCGCGACCCCGGCCGAACGATGGTGGGTCAGGGGGGCTGCCTGTATACTCTGCCGGGCGATGACCCTGGCGCGTGCTGCGATCCCCCAGTCCCTTTTCGCGCCGTCGGGCGCGACACCCACGAGGAACGGCACGATGCAAGTCGCCCTCGCCGTGGTCGGATCGATCGTGGCTGCGCTGCTGGACACGAGTGTCGCCCCGTTCGCCATGATCGGCGGGGTCAGGCCCGACATCGTGCTGGTCACCAGCGTCGTGGTGTGCGTATCCATCGGCAGCGAGGCCGGGTTCGTGTGGGCCTTCGCGGGGGGACTGACACTGGACCTGCTCAGCGCGCCCGCCCGGCCCGTCGGATCGAGCGTGGTGGCGCTCCTCATCGCGACCGGGATCGCGGCTCTGGTCGCCCGGTTCGCCGGCCGCAACCGCCTGGTCACGGCGATCGTCGTCACGTTCCCCCTGACGTTCGTGTTCCAGCTCACCTTTGCCCTGCTGGTCGCCGCGGCGCTGGGCGGCATCCCGGCCGCCGATCCGCTGGGATCCGCACTTCCGGCCGCGATCGAGAACACGGTGCTCGCCGTGCCACTCGCGCTGCTCGCCCGGTGGATCTGGCTGCGCTGGGGCGTGTACGACCGGATCGACTGGTGACCCGATGACCCCGCTCCTCGACGAACGGCCGCGGACTGCCCGGCTCCTGCCGCGCTTTGCCCTGTTCGGCCTCGTCGTGGTGCTCGTCCTCTCGACGCTCACCGTGCGGCTCTTCTACCTGCAGGTCTCCAGCGGCGGGTACTACCAGGGCCAGGCTGCGGCGAACATGACCGTGCTCCAGGCGATCCCCTCCAGCCGCGGGTTGATCATCGACCGTGCCGGGCGCTCGCTGGTGATCAACGTGCCCTCCTTCGCGGTGAAGATCCGGCCCGCGGACCTCCCCTACAGCCAGCGGGACGCAGTGGTCGGGCAGCTCAGCCGGATGCTCGGGATCTCGACCACCGCGATCAACGAGGCGATCGACGGCAGCCCCGGCTCGCGCTTCGACCTGGTCCGCATCGCGAGCGCCGTGCCGGAGAACGTGGCCCGGCTCATCTCCGAGGAGCACATCGCCCTGCCCGGCGTCGAGGTCGTGGCCGAGGCGCGGCGGCAGTACACGTACGGGTCGCTGCTCTCGCAGATCCTCGGATACACCGGCCCCATCGATCCCGCCCAGCTCCAGGCCCTTCAGTCCCATGGATACCTGCCCGATGACGTGCTCGGTCAGGCGGGGCTCGAGGCGCAGTACGAGCAGCAGCTGCGCGGCACCTACGGCGTCCAGCAGGTGGAGCGCGACGCGTCCGGGCGCCAGATCCAGGTGCTGTCCACACCCACGCAGCCCCAGGCGGGTGACACGCTGCAGCTCTCGATCGACGTGAAGACCCAGGAGCAGGCGCAGACGGCGCTGGAGTGGGGGATCAAGGCCGCGGGGATCAAGAAGGGGGTGGTCATCGTGATGAACCCCCAGACCGGCGAGGTCCTCGCGATGGTGAGCCTGCCCACCTACGACGACAACCTGTTCGCCGCCGGGATCTCGACCGCGGACTACCAGAAGCTGGCGAACGACCCGAACCAGCCGCTGCTCGACCACGCGATCGGGGAGATCTACCCGCCCGGGTCGACCTACAAGCTGGTGACCGGGAGCGCGGTGCTGGCGGACGGCAAGCTGGGCCCCGACCAGACGCTGCAGACGTACGGACAGCTGACCCTGGATGGCCAGGTGTTCCGGGACTGGAACGGGATGGGCTTCGGGCCGCTCACCGTGGCGGGCGGCTACGCCCAGTCCTCCGACACGTTCTTCTACCAGGCGGCGGCGCTGGTGGGAATCGACCGGCTGGCCTACTGGGCCCACCAGTTCGGCTTCGGCTCGCCCACCGGGATCGACCTGCCCGGCGAGGCCGCCGGGATCGTGCCCTCCAACGAGTGGAAGATGCAGACCTTCGGGCAGCCCATCTTCCCCGGCGAGACGTACCTCGCGGGCATCGGGCAGGGCTACGATGCGGTCACCCCCATCGAGCTGCTCGACGCCTACTGCGCCCTGGCC
>DAIDTV010000039.1 GCA_027457005.1 Chloroflexota bacterium | reverse complement strand
CAGTGCGCGGTGATCTAGTTCGCCCGCCACGAACTGGGCCTCGAGCAGGCGAACTCCACCGAGTTCGACCTGTTCACGCCGGATCCCGTGATCGACTTCATGCCGGACCAGCGGGACCTGGAGGACAAGGGCGGGACGATGCGGCTCGGCCTGTATCCGGCCCGCCTGACGCCGGGCACGAAGGCCGCGGCGGCCTACGGCACGGAGGTCATCTACGAGCGGCACCGGCACCGCTTCGAGGTCAACAACGCATACCGGCAGGAGCTCGAACGGGCCGGCATGATCCTCTCGGGCCAGTCGCCCGACGGCAGGCTGGTGGAGATCATCGAGCTGCGGGATCACCCGTGGTTCGTGGCCAGCCAGTTCCACCCGGAGTTCAAGAGCCGCCCGGATCGGCCGCACCCCATGTTCAGCGCGTACGTCGCGGCCTGCGTTGCCACCGCCGAGGTCGTGCGCCCGGGCACTGCCGAGATCGCGGCTCGGCTCGGCTGAGCCAGTTCGCCGCCGCGGGCGGCGTGGATCGCGCGACGAGGCTCGCGCGAGGAGGACACGGATGAAGCTGTTCATCGACACCGCGGACATCGAGGAGATCCGGACCGTGGCCCGGTGGGGCGTCCTCGACGGTGTCACGACCAATCCCTCGCTGTTCGCCAAGACCAGCGGGATGACCTACGACGAGGTGCTCGCGGAGATCTGCCGGATCACCGATGGGCCGGTGAGCGCCGAGGTGATCGCCGACGACGTCGACGGGATGCTGCGGGAGGGCCGCCATTTCGCGAAGCTCGCCGACAACATCTACGTCAAGGTTCCCATGAGCGAGACCGGGCTTGAGGCGCTGTCCCGTTTCCGTGCCGAGGGCATCAGGACCAACTGCACCCTGCTGTTCACGGCGAACCAGGGACTGCTGGCGGCCAAGGCCGGCGCCAACCTCCTCTCGCCGTTCGTGGGGCGCCTGGATGACATCAACCAGGACGGGATGACCGTCATCCGCGAGCTGGTCTCGATCGTCGAGATCCACGAGCTCGAGAGCGAGGTCCTCGCCGCGTCGATCCGCAACCCGCTCCACGTGACGCAGGCGGCCCTGGCGGGCTCGCACATCGCGACGCTGCCCTTCAAGGTGTTCCAGCAAATGGTTCACCATCCGCTCACCGACCAGGGCATCGCGCAGTTCCGCAAGGACTGGGACAAGGCGCGCCAGGCGCTCGCGAAGCCGGCTGCGACGGCTGCCCGGCCCGCCGCCGGGTCCCGGTCCGGATCCTGACGGCGGGCGAACGAGGCGGCGCCAGCACAGCCGCACCACCCGGGGCGCGTCCCCACGGGGCCCGTCGAAACCTCGATCCGGAGCGCGTCCCCGCCCCGTTCCTGATCCTGGGCGCCGCGTTCTCGGTGCAGGCCGGGGCGGGCTTGGCCGTCCGGATGATCGAGCGTGCCGGACCGCTGGCCACGGTATGGCTCCGGCTCGCGTTCGGGGCCGCACTGCTGGCCGTGCTCCGTCCTGCCTGGCGATCCCGACCGGGCCGCGACGCGTGGCGGGCGGCGGTCCTGTTCGGCGTCGTCCTGGCGGCGATGAACGCGTCCTTCTACGTCGCGATCAGCCGCATCCCGCTGGGGGTGGCCGTCACCATCGAGTTCTGGGGCCCGCTGGCGGTGGCGGTGCTGGCGTCGCGCCGGCCGGTCGACCTGCTGTGGGCCACCCTGGCGGCCGGGGGGATCGTCATCCTCGCCGGGGGTCGGATGGCCGCGGACGACCTGGTCGGGGTGGCGTTCGCACTCGTCGCCGGGCTGTGCTGGGTGGTCTACATCCTCCAGGGGACGCGGCTGGGCAGGGCCTGGCCCGACGGCCGGGGGCTCGGCGCGGCGATGCTCGTCGGGGCGGCGCTGCTGGCGATCCCGGCCGTGGCCACCGGGGGCGCGGGCCTGCTCGAGCCATGGGTGCTGGGCGCCGGCCTGATAGTGGCCACCTTCAGCAGTGTGATCCCCTACACGCTGGAGCTCGCGGCGCTCCGCAGCCTGCGCCCTGGCACCTACGGCGTGCTGACCAGCCTGGAGCCGGCGATCGCCGCCCTGGTCGGGCTCGCGTTCCTCGGACAGGCGCTGGAGCCCGCCGACGTGCCGGGGATCGCGCTCGTGGTGATCGCCAGCGCAGGGGCGAGCCTGGAAGGGATGCGCCGGAGGCGCTCGGCCATCCCGGAGGAGGCGCTGGTCCTCGCGGACTGAACCGGGGTGCCGTGCGCCCGGCACACGGCATTGACCCGCGTCGGGTGCGTGCTATGATTTCGCCCGCACTCGCTCCCTCCCATTCCGTCGGGCCGACGCATTGGTTTCCATGTGTCCACGTCCGACGCCGGAGGAGCCACGCCGCATCGGCGGGTGCGCCCATTGACGCTCCTCGCGTTTCCCGGCCCAGTTGTGGCCGCCCATCCAACTCCCGACCGGTGCCGATCGATGAACATCAACGAACTCAAGACCAAGAACCTGCGCGAGCTGGTCGAGATCGGCGGCGACCTGGACGTCGGCGACGCCAGCGGCCTGCGCCGCGACGAGCTCGTCGAGCGGATCCTCCAGCGCCAGGTCGAGCGCGGCGGTCAGCCGTACGCGACCGGGATCCTCGACATCGTCGACGAGGGCTACGGGTTCCTGCGCCGCCACGGACTGATGCCCAGCCCCGACGACGTCTACGTGAGCTCCACCCAGGTGCGCAAGTTCGGGCTCCGCACCGGCGACCGCGTCGGGGGTGTCACGCGGACTCCGAAGGACGGGGAGAAGTATTGGGGGCTGCTGCGCGTCGAGTCCGTCAACGGCGTCGACCCCGAGACGGCACGCCGCCGGCCGCACTTCGACGCGCTGACGCCGATCCACCCGATCGAGCTGATCAACCTCGAGACCGACCCGAAGAACCTGAGCCAGCGCCTGATCAACCTGGTGAACCCGCTCGGCAAGGGCCAGCGCGCGCTGATCGTCAGCCCGCCCAAGGCTGGCAAGACGGTGCTGCTGAAGCAGATCGCGAACGGGATCACCGCCAACTACCCGGAGATCCTCCTGATGGTGGCGCTCATCGGCGAGCGCCCCGAGGAGGTCACCGACATGCGTCGTTCGGTGATGGGCGAGGTCATCAGCTCGACCTTCGACGAGCCGACCGAGAACCACACCCACGTGGCGGAGATGGCGCTCGAGATCGCGAAGCGGCAGGTGGAGACCGGCCGCGACGTCGTGATCCTGCTCGACTCGATCACGCGCCTGGCACGCGCCTACAACCTCGCCCTGCCGCCGTCCGGCCGCACCCTTTCGGGCGGCATCGATCCGATCGCCCTGTACCCGCCCAAGCGCTTCTTCGGCGCCGCACGGAAGCTCGAGGAGGGCGGCTCGCTCACGATCATCGCGACCTGCCTGATCGACACCGGGTCCCGCATGGACGACGTGATCTACGAGGAGTTCAAGGGCACCGGCAACTCGGAGCTCATTCTCGACCGGAAGCTCGCGGAGAAGCGCATCTTCCCGGCCATCGACGTCCAGCGCTCGGGCACGCGCCGCGAGGAGCTGCTCCTCGAGGAGGGGACGCTCCGCATGGTCTGGACGATGCGGCGGATGCTCTCCGCGGTCGGCACCAACGAGGGGATCGAGCTGCTGCTCAACCGGCTGGCCAAGACGGAGAGCAACGCGCAGTTCCTCGCGACCCTCACCAAGAGCCTCGACCAGTAGCGTCGCCGGCTGGGGGTCGCGCCCGCGGGCGCCGCACGCGCACGGTCCACCATCGCTGGTACGCGTGACAGAATCGCTGGCCGATTACTGGTGACAGAATCGCTGGCCGTTCACACAGGACGAGTACACGGATTTGACGGCGTCGCGACGGCGATGGTAAGGTCCCGTCAATTCTGCGATCCCGCGGCGCTCGGACCTGTGAGTCCCCGCGACGGTCGTGACACGAACAGGGTTGGACGCAACCTAATACCGCGCTCCACGGCGGCCAGATACCCCCGCGTACCCTGACCCCTCCGCGATGCGGCCGCCTCGTCTGTACAGGAGACCGTATTGCTGAACGCGCCCGTCGTCGTGCGCCGCGTCGGGGATCGTCTTGCCCATGACGCGGCTCGGGTCCTCTCCCGGATCCGGCCGGCAGGCCGCCGGCAGCACGCGCCGCTCTCGCGGACCCACGCTTCGCTCACGGCGTCTGCGCGTGTCAGCTCGGCCCGCCGCACTGCCCTCGCCCGCCGGGATCGCGGGCAGGCGGTTCACGCGATGAGCGTGGCGGCAGTGGCACTCCGGCAACGGCTCGTGGCGCTCACCACGGAACGGCGGGGCGCCCCCGTACTCGCGATCGCGCTGCTCGCGGCGGCGTCCATCCTCTCCCAATTGCCGGCAGCCGCGGTGGGCGGAACCGGTGGCACCGACGGGCCCGGCACCGCGTACAACGCGCGCATCGCCGCCGTCAACATCGACGGCCCGGACACCGGCCAGGTCGATCCCAGTCTGCTGGGGTCCGGCGCGACCGCGACAGGCCAGGGCAGTTCCGGCGGGACAACCATCGGACCCGCCGCGGGTACCGCGGCCGACGTCGGCTCCTACACCCTGGTCGACGGCAGCCTGATCAAGCCGATCAGCGCCGATTCCAGCGTGGCCGACATCAGCGGCCAGGTGCGTACCTATGTCGTTCGCTCCGGCGACACGCTGAGCGGGATCGCCAGCCGGTACGGCCTCTCGATGATGACCATCTGGTGGGCCAATCGCCTCACCTCGACCGACACCCTGCACATCGGCCAGAAGCTGCTGATCCCGCCGGTGGACGGCGTCCTCGTCAAGGCGCAGACCGGCGACACGGTGATCACGATCGCCCGCAAGTACCACGCGAGCGCCAGCGAGATCCGCTCCTACAACAACCTCACCGGCGACACGGTGGTGATCGGACAGGAAGTCATGGTGCCGGACGGGCATGGGGCGCCGGTCCCCACGGCGAGCCCCACCCCCGCTCCGCCCCAGACTGCGAGCGCCCCCTCCGGCCCCGTCCAGGTCAGCGGCGCGGTGGGCAGCCCCTGCACGAGCTGCTCCTACAACGGCAGCATGGTGTGGCCGGTCCCCGGCGGGTTCATCAGCCAGTACTACTGGTGGGGACACCCCGCGCTGGACATCGCGGCGGCGTACGGCACGCCGGTGCTCGCGGCCGCGGCCGGCGTGGTGACCTTTGCCGGATGGCGCGACAACGGGGGCGGGTACCAGGTCTGGATGAGCCACGGGAACAACATCTACACGACCTACAACCACATGTCCGCCGTCCTCGTCGCGGTCGGTGAGCACCTGGCCGCGGGGCAGCAGCTGGGTCGTGTCGGCGCCACCGGCGACGCGACCGGACCGCACTGCCACTTCGAGGTGTGGATCGGCCCCATCTGGGCGGGCGGTTCGCGGGTCAACCCCCTGAACTACCTGTCGCGCTGATCCGCTCCGTCGCGAGGCCGCCGGCCGGCGCGGCACCGCCGCCTGCTAGGATGCGCGCCGATGTTCCTTGACCGAGCCACGGTCTGGCTGCGGGCCGGCGACGGCGGCGATGGCGCCGTGTCGTTCAGACGGGAGGCACACGTCCCGCGCGGTGGCCCCGACGGCGGCGACGGTGGCCGCGGCGGCTCCATCTACCTGCACGTCGACGTGGGGCAGACCACGCTGGGCGACTACCGCCATCACCACCACTTCCGTGCCGAGCCGGGTGGCCGGGGATCCGGCGCCCGGAAGCACGGCAAGGCCGGGGAAGACCTGGAGCTGGGCGTGCCCCCCGGCACCGCGGTGCTGGACACGCGGACCGGCGACCTGATCGCCGACCTGGTCGCGGCCGGCCAGCGGGTCATGGTGGGACGAGGCGGACGGGGCGGCCTGGGCAACGTCCACTTCGCCACCGCCACGCACCGCACGCCGATGCACGCGCAGAAGGGCGAGCCCGGAGAGGAACGGCAGCTGCTCCTGGAGCTCCGGCTGATCGCGGACGTGGGGCTGGTCGGGCTGCCCAACGCGGGCAAGTCCACCCTGCTGGCGGCGCTGACCAACGCGACCCCCGCGATCGCCGACTATCCGTTCACCACCCTGGAGCCGAACCTGGGCGTGCTGGATCTCTCCGCCGTCGACGCCGACGATCCACGACGGCCGACCATGGCGGACGTCCCCGGCCTCATCGAGGGCGCCAGCTCCGGCGCGGGGCTGGGCCACGCGTTCCTGCGCCACGTCGAACGCACGCGCATCCTGCTGCACGTGGTCGACCTCGGAGCGCGCGACCCGGACGGGGACCGCCTGATCGTCCGCGAGGAACTTCGACTGCACGACGAGCGGCTCCTGGCCAAGCCGGGGCTCGTGGTGGCGAACAAGCTCGACCTGCCCGGCGCGCGCGACCGCGTGTCGGACTTCGTCCGCGCCTGCGCCGCGGACGGGCAGCAGGTCATCGGCGTGTCGGCGCTCGAGGGCGCCGGTCTGCCGGAGCTGACCCGCGCGATCGCGGCACTGCTCCCCGGCTCCGACGAGCTCGGCCTGCCGCCCGAGCCTGCCGGCGTGGTGGTCCATCGCTTCGACTCGGCCCGCGAGACGTTCTCGGTGGAACGCGAGGGAGCCGCATTCCGGGTCCGCGGACGGCGGATCGAACGTCTCGTTGCGCAGACCGACTTCGGGAACGAGGAGTCGGGCGAGCGCTTCCAGCGCGACCTCGAGCGGATGGGTGTGGCCCGCGAGCTGCGCCGGGCCGGCGTCCAGCCCGGCGACACCGTCCTGGTGGGCGAGCAGGAGCTGGAGTGGGGCGAGGAGGGCTGGGCGTGACGACGGGGGCGGCCGACGGACCGGCCGGCGATCCGGCGGGAACGCCCGCGCCCACGTCCGGCGCGTGGGGCGTCCTCGGCGGCACCTTCGCCCCGCTCCACTTCGCGCACCTGGCCATCGCCGAACAGACCCGCGAGTCGCTGGGGCTCACCGGGGTCCTGTTCGTGCCCGCCGGCGTGCCACCGCACAAGCTCGGGCAGCGGATCACCCCGGTCGCGCACCGTGCGGCGATGGTCGAGCTGGCGATCAGCGACAACCCCGCGTTCAGCCTCAGCCGGATCGAGGCGGACCGGCCCGGACCGAGCTACAGCGTCGACACCGTGGAGCAGCTGCTCGCCGATCCGCCCCGGCCCTGGCAGCCTGCTGCGGGGCTGGTGCTGATCGTGTCGATGGAGGCACTGCTCGGGCTCGAGACGTGGCGGGAGCCGGAGCGGCTCCTTCGCTCGTGCCGGCTGGCCGTGGTCCCGCGGCGAGGCTACCCCGTGCGGGCACGGAGCTGGGTGTCGCAGCACTTCGCCGGACTCGAGGACCGCGTCATCGAGCTCGACGGTCCCGACCTGGGGCACTCGGCGTCCGAGATCCGCGAGCGGGTCGCCGCGGGCCGGAGCATCCGGTATCTCGTGCCGCCCGCCGTGGAGGCGTACATCCTGGGCCATGGCCTGTACTTGCCCGGAACGTGACGCACGGGGTGAACCGCGCGGCGGGCGCATGATTGACGCATGAGGAGGTCGGTTCGGACGTGACAGAGTCAGCAGCAGCCCGGGAGCCGCGGCGGCCGGGGCTCCCACCCCGCGATACGCCGGTCGTCGTGGACGACCAGGTCGCGTTGGCGCAGGCGCGCCGGGTCGTCGAGCTCGCCGAAGACAAGAAGGCGTCCGACATCGTGCTGCTCGACGTCCACGCGCTCACGTCGCTGGCGGACTACTTCGTGATCTGCTCCGGCGGGTCCGAGCGGCAGCTTGGTGCGATTGCCGACGGGATCGCCGAGGGGCTGAAGGCGGACGGCGTCCTGCCGCTGGGACGCGAGGGCGGGGCCGGGGCGCACTGGGTGCTGCTGGATTTCGGGGCCGTGGTGGTGCATGTCTTCGCCCCGCCGGAACGCGACTACTACCAGCTCGAGAAGCTCTGGTCGGACGCGATCACGCTGCTCCGCGTGCAATAGCGGTCCTCCGGGCGGCCGAGTACTGCCTGCGGCGGTACCTACGAGGGATGCAGGCTCGCGGGGCCTGCCCCTAGCATCCCGGGCGTGATGGCCGGTGGACGCCGGTCACGGATCGGATGGGACCCACGCCGCATGCTCCCCACCAGGCTGGACTGCCCGGAGTGCCAGCGTCCGCTCGTCAACACCCGGTTCGACACCACGTTCCGGCTCCCCGATGCCTCCGAGCGGCTGTGTTTCGGGATCCCGGCCGGACTGTGTCGTGAGTGCCACCAGCTGTACATGGATCCCGACCTGATCGAGCTCCTGGACCTCGACGCCGGGCGTTGCGTGTTCGCCATCGAGTCCGATGCGGTCCTCCAGGCGGGGGCCTGGTCCGGCGCCGAGTAGTCGATCAGCCGGGGTCGATCAGCCGGGGTCGATCAGCCGGCCATGCGCTCGGCGAGCCACAGTCCCAGGGCCAGCGAGCCCGTCATGCCCGCGGCACCGTGCCGCGCGTCCGCGGCCAGCCCCTTGGACGCCAGGTCCACCTCCAGGAGGGCACCGAGCGCGAACTCCAGCTCGTCCGGGTCCCACGCCATGGCCTGGCGCGCGAGGATCTCCGCCCGGTAGGGGTTGAGGTGCAGCAGCCGTACGAGGTCGCGGGGAGCCGCCCCACCGGCGATGCGCTCGCGGACCTCGAGCAGCTGTCGAAGCCGGCGATGGAGCTGCGTGACGATCACGGGCAGCGCGACCCCCTCTTCCAGGAGACGCGCCGCGAGCCGGGTGGCCTCGGGCACGCGGCGAGTCCCCACCGCGTCGAGGAACGCCCAGGCGGAAGCGGGCACGGTCGGCGTCACCAGCGCGTCGACGTCGGCCCGACTCACCGGCCCGTCCGGGCGGTACAGCGCCAGCAACTCGAGCTGCGACTCCGCCAGTTCGGTCTGCCGGGTGCGGTCCACGTCGCCCGACCGAACGCCACCCCCGATGCGCTCGGCGAGCAGCTTCACGGCAGGCGCCTCGAGCCGGACACCGAGTTCCGCGGCGCGTGCGGCAATCCAGGGCTCGAGCTCGCCGGCCCGCGGGGCCTCGAGGTGGCGCACCACGCCCCCTGCCCGCTCGATGGCGTCGCGCAGGCGGCCGGATGCCGCGGCGGCCTCGCGGGCGCCGCTCGAGACCAGCTCCGTGAAGACGAGTGCGTTGCCGGGTGCCACGCCATCGATCAGCGCGACCGTGCGTTCCTGGTCGGCCTTCGAGCGGAGCATCCCGAGCGGTTCCGGGATGACGGCGCACACGCCGCCGCTGAAGAGTGGCGCGGTCCCCAGTCGCATGGCGAGCGTCTCGAACGCGGTCGCGTCCAGCGGATCGGCGCGCCAAGCCTCCAGCGGCTCACCGCCATCGGCCAGGTCGCGGGCGAACCGCTCGGTGGCACGGCGCAGCGCGAGCACGTCGTCGCCCCAGAAGTAGGCGAGGGGAGCGGTCACGGTCGTCGCCGGGGTGCGCCGTGCGTGTCGATCAGGCCCTCGTGGCCGCCGTCGCGCGCTCCGCACTGCGGCGCCGGCGCGCCGCCTCCAGGGTGGGAGCCACCCACCTTAGCCGGCGAACCGCAAGCGGGCTGACCCCCGCCGTCTCGCAAACCTCGCGCTCCAGCCGCTCGGCCCGGGCCCGGGCCCTCGCCAGGCTCTCGCGGTACTCGGGGTAGCGGACGGCCCAGCCCGCGAAGCGGGCGCTCATCGCCTCGAGGCGCTGCCCGGCGCGCTTGTCCGCGTAGGCGACGATCCGCTCCTCGCGCGTGGCGACGCCGTTCCAGCGGCCGTACCGGTCCGCGTCCAGCAGGCGCGTGATGGGATGCGCCGCGACGGCGCGTGCCAGCTCGGGGTAGCCCCGCTGGCTCAGCCACCGTGCGCCCGCGGCCCCGTGGCCCAGTTCCTGGACCGGATCGTCCTCCGGGAGCAGCTTGTCGATGTCGTGCAGGAGGCCCGCGGCCTCCACCAGCTCCCGGTCGACGGCAATGCCCCGAGCGGCGCAGCGCTCCGCCAGGAACGAGGCGATCTCCGCGACCGCGCCGACGTGTGCCAGCAGCCAGTCGGGCGGATCGAGATCGAGCAGGATGTCGGCGGCTTCCGCGCGCGAGGGGACCACGGGGGGATTCTATGCATCCGGGCGGTTGCCCGTTGGGCCAACCGGCGGCCCGGTCGATGGCGGCCTCCGCGCACGGTCCGGCCTCTCTGGCGCCCAGCGCCGTTCCCGTCGGCGGGCACTGCCCGGCGCCCTGCCATGTACCTGCTTCGGCGAGCTGCCCGGTACGCGCGCCGGCCGTCCACGCCGCCCCGGCCGATTCGACCCGCAGGTCCGCCCCGTCCGTGGAAACCGTCACCGTCCCGGCCTCGTCCGTCCGCAGGACGTTCGCGCCCGCGGATCTCAGTCGCTCGAGCGTCGCCGGCGCCGGGTGGCCGTAGTCGTTCTGCGCGCCGACACTCACCACGGCCACGGTGGGCCGGGCGACGGCCAGGAAGTCGCCGGTCGTCGCCGTCCGGCTCCCGTGGTGCGCCACCTTGAGAACGTCGACCG
>DAIDTV010000038.1:3415-10502 GCA_027457005.1 Chloroflexota bacterium | reverse complement strand
GTCGGGATCGGCGTCTGGGACTACAACGGATACGTGCTGGTCGTCTTCGACTTCTACCCCCCCTGACGGCATGATCCGCGCCGCGATCCTGCACCTGCTCAACGAGCAGCCCCTGATCGTGGACCTGCCGGCCCTGCCGGCCGCCGGCGACACGTGCGTGGTCTGCAGCAACATACGCATGACCAGCGGCAAGCCACCGGTCTGGGTGGACCGCGGCGAACACACGTTCGTGTTTCCCCTCGGCCAGGTGCGCTTCCTGGAGGTACCGGCCGTCGCCGCGGACGCCGCCCCGTCCGGCGAGACGGCGGTCGTCGATCGGGCACCGGACGAGGTGGAGCTCGAACTGGACGAGGACCTGCTCCGGCGGATTCGCGAGACCTGAGCGCTCGGGACGGCTCGCGGGAACTGCCCGGCCGACCCCGTCGCGCGCCCGGCGCGACCCCCTCCGGGTGATCGTCGGGCCAGTCCTGGGTGACTGGAGCGTAAGGGGCGGGTGCTACACTCCCGCCCGATGACGAAGAACCTGGTGGTCGTCGAGTCGCCTGCGAAGGCGAAGACGATCGAGCGGTACCTCGGTCCCGAGTACCACGTGCTGGCCTCCTACGGACATGTGCGGGACCTTCCCGAGAACCCCGGCAGGGGCAAGCTCGGCGTGGACGTCGAGCACGACTTCGCGCCCGAGTACGTGGTGTCCGAGGATCGCCGCCGCCAGGTCGAGGCGATCCGGAAGGCCGCTCGCTCGGCCGACCAGGTCTACCTGGCCACGGACCTCGACCGCGAGGGAGAGGCGATCGCCTGGCACGTGGCGGAGGCGGCCGCCGTCCCGGCCGAGAAGACGCGCCGGGTCACGTTCAACGAGATCACCGAGGGCGCGATCCTCGAGGCGTTCCGTCACCCCCGAGCCATCGACGCGCACCTGGTCGATGCCCAGCAGACCCGCCGGATCGTGGACCGGCTGGTCGGATACACCCTGAGCCCCCTGCTGTCCCGCAAGGTCCGCGGCGGGCTGTCGGCCGGCCGGGTCCAGTCGGTCGCCGTGCGGCTGGTCGTCGAGCGCGAGCGCGAGATCCGGGGGTTCACGGCCCGGGAGTACTGGACGCTGGAGGCGCTGCTCGAGACCCGCGCCGGGGAGCGGTTCGCGGCCGAACTCGTCCGCGTCGACGGAGCGAAGCCGGCGATCGCCGACGGCGCGTCGGCGCAGGCGCACGCCGATGCCCTTCGGACGCTGCGACCGCGCGTGGCCAGGGTGGCCATCACCACCCGAAAGAACAACCCGGCGCCCCCGTTCACGACCAGCACGCTGCAGCAGGAGGCAAGCCGCAAGCTCGGCTTCTCCCCGAAGCGCACGATGTCGGTGGCCCAGCGGCTGTACGAGGGCGTGGACATCGGCGAGGGCCAGGTGGGGCTGATCACCTACATGCGGACGGACTCCACGGCCATCGCGGGGGTCGCCATGGGCGAGGCACGCGAGGTGATCCGTGACCGCTACGGGGCACCCTACGTGGTTCCGCGCGGTCGGGTGTACCGCACCAGGGTCCGGGGGGCCCAGGAGGCCCACGAGTCGATCCGGCCGACCAGTTTCCGCCGGGACCCGGACTCGCTGGCGGGGCACCTGAAGGCCGACGAGCTCCGGCTCTACCGGCTGGTCTGGCAGCGTGCGCTGGCGTCGCAGATGGCGTCAAAGGAGACCGAGACCACCAGCGTGGACCTGGAGGCCGGCCGGTACGGATTGCGCGCCACGGCCAGCCGCACCACGTTCGACGGCTTTTCCCGCGTCTACACCGAGGGCCGCGACGACGACGCCGAGGAGCGCGAGGGCCGCCTGCCGGCACTCGCCGAGGGCGACGAGACGACCGTCACCGAGGTGACGCCCACGCAGCACTTCACCGAGCCGCCGCCCCGTTTCACGGAGGCAGCGCTGGTGAAGGCGCTCGAGGAGAAGGGGATCGGTCGCCCGTCGACCTACGCGGCGATCCTCTCCACCATCCTGGATCGCGGGTACGTCAAGCTCGTGGATCGCCGTCTCCGGCCGGAACACATCGGGGAGATCGTGACCGACCTGCTGGTCGAGCACTTCGGCGAGTTCGTGGACCCGGAGTTCACGGCGCGGATGGAGGAGCGGCTCGACGAGGTCGCGCGCGGGGAGCGCGAGTGGGTGCCCATGCTGCGCGAGTTCTACGCTCCGCTCCGGGATCGCGTGGACGAGAAGCGTCGCGAGCTGCGCCGGCGCGACTTCACCACCGAACCGTCGGACGAGGTGTGCTCCCTCGGGCACCCCATGGTGATCCGGCTGGGGCGGTACGGGCGCTTCCTCTCGTGCTCGCTGTACCCCGAGCACCAGGAGAGCCGCCCGCTGGCCGGGGAGGAAGGCGACGGCTCCGCCACCGGGAACGGCGCCGCGGCCGGGGACCGGCAGCTCCCGGGCGTGGGCGAGACGTGCCCCGAGTGCGGCCAGGGAACCCTCGCTGAGAGGCGCGGTCGGTTCGGGCCGTTCGTGGGCTGTTCGCGATACCCCGAGTGCACCTTCATCAGGAAGGAGGGGCCTCCGCCGCCACCGCCCCTGGCGTTCGAGGCGGGCTGCCCGAGGTGCGGGCAGGGCCACCTGGTCGCGAGGCGCGCCCGTCGCACGGGCAAGGTCTTCTGGGGTTGTTCCCGCTACCCGGCCTGCGATTTCACTACCGATTTCGAGCCGGTCGGCGCACGGCACGAGGCCGACGCCGGACCCGTGGGACGCCGGGGCGAGGGCGGCATCTGCCTCCTCTGCGGCGCGGACGTGCCGCTTCCCGAGGGTGACCTGGTCGGGATGAGCCTGCCGGGAGGTCCGCCGGACCCCGGGGCGTTGGCCCCCCGCCGCGCGCGGGCGCCCAGGCGCGCATCCGGCCCCGGTCGGGCCAGGCCGCGCCAGGCGGGCTCGCGGCGCCGTGCGGCTTCACCGCGGGCCGCGGGCGCCGACGCCGGGACGGCGTGAGCCCCGACGACGCCCTCGCGTCGTTCCTTCGGGCGCTCTCCGCCCGGGACGCGTCTCCCCACACGATCCGCGCGTACCGGACCGCGCTGGCGGACTACCTGGGGTGGCTCGGTTCGCCGGCGTCCGGGCTGCTGGCGCGGCCGGGGCATCCAGAGGACGTGGCCTGGGAGCGGCCCGGCCGGGCGGTCCTGCGCGGGTACCTCGGTCACCTCGCGGAGCAGATGGCCAGGCGCTCGATCGGCAGCCGCCTGGGTGCGGTCCGCTCCTTCTACCGGCACGCCCGCCGGTCGGGCTGGGTCGATGGCGACCCATGGGCGGCCATCGCCACGCCACGGCAGGGGAGCCGGCTTCCGAAGGTGCTGGAGGTCGGCCAGGTCGAGCAACTGCTGGACGCCACAGACGTGCACGCGGGGGACGCCCACCGGGCACGGCAGCGGGCGGGACGCGCTGTGCCGCCCGAAGGCGAACGCGCCCGGTCCGTCACGCGGCGCGACGCGGACGCGGCCATGCTTGCCGTCCGCGACCGGGCGATCGTCGAGACGGCCTACGCTGCCGGCCTGCGGATCAGCGAGCTCTCCGGGCTGCACATCGAGGACCTCGATCTGCGGCGGGGCGAGGTCCGGGTTTTGGGCAAGGGCCGCAAGGAACGCGTCTCGCTGCTGGGCCGTCCCGCGATGGACGCCCTGGCGACCTACCTGGACGACGTGCGCCCGGTCCTGCGTGCCCGCACCGGCACCCGCGACGACGGGTCGGTGTTCCTCAACGCCCGGGGGGGCGCGATGGGCGTGCGCGGGGTGCGGCTCCGCATCGACCGGCTGGTACGGCTGGCCGGCCTCCCCGAAGGTGTGAGCCCCCATACGCTCCGACACTCGTTCGCCAGCCACCTGTTGGAAGGCGGCGCCGATCTCCGCGTGGTCCAGGAGTTGCTGGGCCACAGCAGCCTCGCCACCACGCAGCTGTACACGCACGTGACCCCGGGGCGTCTTCGCAGCGCATACGTGACCGCCCATCCCCGGTCCACGCGCGCGCGGTTGCAGGCCCCGGACGTCCGGGCCACCACCACCGACGCGCGCCGGGGTCGCGCGCCCGGTGAGCCGCCACCGGCGTCTCCGCCGGCGCGACCGTGACGGAAGCGGACGCGGGGGGAGCTGGGGCGGCGATCAGCGGCAGGATGCTGGCGCGTGCCGGGCTCGTGGTCACCGGCGCGTACCTCGCGTCGCGCATCCTCGGGTGGGTGCGCACGGCGGCGCTGCTCGCCGTGTTCGGGGCCGGCCGCGACATGGCCGCCTACCTCGCCGCATTCCGCATCCCGGACGCCATCTTCCAGCTGGTCGCCGCCGGCGCGCTCAGCTCGGCGCTGATCCCGGTCCTCTCGGGACTGCTGCACGACGGCCGCCAGCGCGAGGCGTGGCGCCTCGTGTCGAGCGTCGTGAACCTGATGCTGATCGGGCTGGCCGCTTCCGGCGTGCTCTTCTTCCTGGCCGCGCCGTGGGTCATGCCGCTCATCACCCAGGACTTCACGCGCGACCAGATGGACCTCGCCGTGCAGCTCTCGAGGATCATGCTGCTATCGCCGATCCTGCTTGCGCTCTCGGCGGTCGCCACGAGCGTGCTGAACGCGGGCAACCGCTTCACGGCCGCCGCCGTCGCGCCGCTCCTCTACAACCTGGCGATCATCGTGCCGGTCATCCTGCTGGGGGGCCGCATGGGGGTGACGGTCGCGGCGGTCGGCGTGGTGATCGGCGGGCTGCTCAGCCTGCTGGTCCAGGTGATGCCGCTCGACGCGATGGGCTACCGCTACCAGCGGGTGGCGGACGTGGCCGACCCCGAGACGCGCGAGGTGGTGCGCCTGGTGGCCCCGCGTGCGGTGGGGCTGGGCGCGACCCAGATCACGTTCATCGTCAACACGCTGCTCGCGACCGGCCTGGGAACCGCGGCGCTGCCCTGGTACAACGCGGCGTTCACCGCCTACCAGATCCCGATCGGCGTCCTCGGGCTGCCCCTCGGCGTGGTGCTCCTGCCGTCGATGTCGACCGCGCTCGCGGCCGGCGAGCACGTGACGTTCGGGCGCCTGGTCACGCGCTCGCTGCGGCTGCTGCTGTTCGTGATGCTCTTCCTGGCGGCCGTGGGCATGGTGGTGCGGACGCAGGTGGTGGACCTGCTGTTCGGGTACGGGAACTTCGACCGCGCGGACGTGCTCGCGACGGCCGACGCGCTGCTCTTCTTCCTGGTCGGGCTGGCGGCCGACTCGCTCGTGGTGGTGCTCGCCCGGGCCTTCTACGCCGATCGCGAGACGCGCATACCCGTGGGTGCCGCGCTGCTCGCCGTCGCGATCAACGTGGTCGTGTCCGTGGCGACCGTGGGACCGCTGGGCCTGCGCGGGCTCGCCCTCGGGATCGCCGCCGGAGCGTGGGCGGAGGCGGTCCTGCTGACGGTGCTGCTGGCCCGGCGGACCGCGGGCCTGGATCTCGGCCGCCTGGCGCTCGCGGCGGTCGTGTTCGCGATCGGTTCGCTGCTGGCGGCGGCCGCGGCCGGCTGGGTGCTCGGTGTGCTGCGGACCCTGGTGGGCGTCACACCCGGCCGCGGGCTGGTGCTGGTCGAGCTCGTGGTCGCCACCGCCGCCGGTGCCGCGGTCTACGCCGCGTGGTGCTTCCTCGCGCGCGTCCCCGAGCTGCCGGACTCCCTGCGGCTGCTGCGCGACACGCTCGGGCGGAGAATCGCCTGACATGGACGCACCCGCACCCCGGCCGGACCCCGCGACGCTCGAGGCCGACCCCTCGGCCTGGGACGGGTTCGTGGCATCGACCGCGCTGGCGCCGTACCTGCAGGCGACCCCCTGGGCGGAGGTCAAGGCGCGCAACGGGTGGAGCGCCCGCCGGGTGGTGGTCGGCGGTCGCGGGGGCACCGTGGGCTGCCAGCTGCTCACCCACCGGATCGGCCCGCTTCCCTGGTCGGTCGGATACGCGCCGCGCGGCCCGGTGGCGGCCGGACTCGACGAGGAGGCGGTCCACCGCTGGACCGGTGCCCTGCGACGGGCGGCCGTCGAGGCGCGGCTGAGCCACGTGGTGATCGACCCCGAGATCGAGGCCGGAGGCCCCGAGCTGGACTGGTTCCGGACCGCGGGCTGGCGAGCCTGTCCGTCACCGCAGCCGGCCCGCTCGCGCTGGATCGACCTGGCGAGGCCCGAGGAGGCGCTGTGGGGGGACCTGCGCGGCAAGTGGCGGCAGTACGTGCAGAAGGCGCGCCGCGCCGGGATCGTGGTCGTCGAGGCCGGTGCCGATCGGCTGGACGACTTCTACGCGATCTACGTGGACACCGCGCGGCGGGCGGGGTTCACCTACCGGACCGCCGCCACGTACCGCGCCGTCCACCACGCGTACGCGGCGCGGGGGCGCGCCAGGCTGCTGCTCGCGCAGGATGCGTCGGGCCAGGCGCAGGCGGCGCTGATGCTGGTCGGGTGGGGCCGCCGGATCGTCGAGCCCTACGGCGGCATGACCCGGGCCGGTGCGGAGTCACGGGCGAACTACCTGCTCAAGTGGGAGGCGATCCGCTCGTCGCGCGACGCGGGGTACGCGGTGTACGACCTGTGGGGCCTGTCGCACGCCGGGATCGAGCATTTCAAGGTCGGGTTCGGCGGCCGCGAGGTCGAGTACATCGGCGGGCTCGAGCTGGAGGTCCGGCCGCTCGTCCGACGGGCGGTCGAGGCCGCACAGGCGGTGCGGGTCGTGGTCGCTCGGCGCCGACTCGGCCGCGAGCGGCCCGGCGTGGCCGAAGGCGGCGAACCGTGAGCGGGCGGCGTGGCACGGGGCACGGCACGCGTGCCGCCTCCGGCCCTGACCTCCCGCGCGCGACGGCTGACGGAACGGCGGCACGGCTGCAGCCTGGCCACGGCGCCGATCTCCCGGCAGCAACGGCGGACGGCGCGGCGACACCGCCGCAGCCTGGCCCGGGCGCCGGTGGCGCGGAACCGCCCGGGGACCTGGCGGAACTCGCGGACCTGCTGTCGGCACGCGCCAACCTCGTGAGCGTGCTGCCGGCGCGGGCGGCGGCGGCCGGCGTCCGCGTGCAGCACGTGGACTACGACTCGCGGCGCGTGTCGGCGGGGAGCCTGTTCACGGC
>DAIDTV010000038.1:0-3405 GCA_027457005.1 Chloroflexota bacterium | reverse complement strand
GCGCCGACGGCCACGATTTCGTGCCGCAGGCCCTTGCGGCTGGAGCCGCGGCACTCCTCGTGGAGCGGCCGCTGCCGGGCGTCCACGTGCCGCAACTGGTGGTGCGAGCGGCCCGGCCGGCGCTTGCCACCGCGGCGGCCTGGCTGGAGGGGTTTCCCAGCGCGGCGCTCGGGATCGTCGGCATCACCGGCACGGACGGCAAGACCACCACGAGCTTCCTGGTACGCGCCATGCTCGAGGCGGCGGGGTACCCCTGCGGCCTGAGCGGGACCGTGACGACCGTCGCGGGTGGCCGGCGCTTCGGCGAAGCGAGCCGCTCCACCACGCCGGAGGCGCCCGAGCTGCAGGCCGCGCTGGCGGCCATGCTCGCGGCGGGCGACCGGTTCGCCGTGGTCGAGTCGACCTCCCACGGGCTCGCCCAGGATCGCGTCGGCGAGGTGGCGTACGACGTGGCCGTGCTGACGAACCTGACCCACGAGCACCTCGAGTTCCACCGCACGCACGAAGCCTACCGGGCGGCGAAACGGCGCCTGTTCGAGGCTCTCGTGGTGGGCGAGCGAAACCCCGAGAAGGGCTGGGGCAAGACCGGGGTGATCAACCTCGACGACCGGTGGGCCGGCGAGTTCGCGAACGCCACGCGCCGGGCGGGCGCCCATCTCGTCACGTACGGGCGTGCCGCGGCGGCGGACGTGCGGCTGGTGTCGCTCCGGCAGGACGCCACGGGCCTGCGCCTCGAGGTGGAGACGCCGCGCTGGCGCGGCCCGCTGGTGTTGCGCCTGGCGGGGTCGTTCAACGGGCACAACGCGCTCGCGGCCATCGCCGTCGGAGAGGCGCTCGGTCTCGACCCCGAGGCGATTCGACGTGGGCTCGAAGCCGTGGAGCGCGTGCCCGGCCGAATGGAGCGCGTGCCGACCAGCCTCCCGTTCTCCGTGATCGTGGACTACGCGCACACGCCCAACGCGCTGCAGCTGGTCCTGGACGACCTGGCGCCCGTCGCCGCGGAATCCGGTGGCGGCCTGGTGGCCGTGTTCGGCTCGGCGGGCGAGCGCGACGTGCTGAAGCGCCCGATCATGGGCCGGGTGGCCGGTGAGCGGTGCCGTCTCGTGGGCGTGACGGACGAGGACCCGCGCGGCGAGGACCGCGAGCGCATCCTGCGAGAGATCGCCGCCGGGGCTGAGGAGGCCGGGAGGCTCGCGGGCCGTGACCTGCTGGTGATCCCCGATCGGACGGCCGCGATCCGCGCTGCCGTCGAGCGTGCCGGCCCCGGTGACGTGGTGCTGCTGGCCGGCAAGGGGCACGAATCGACCATCGAGATGGCGGACGGCCCGCAGCCCTGGGATGAACGGGCGGTCGCCGAGGCCGCCCTGGCCGCGGAGCTGGAGGCCCGGACCGGTCGTTCAGGGGGCAGTGCCGCCGGGAGCGCACGTCCGTGACCGGTGCCGCAGGGGCGGTGGCGGGCGGCATCGTGACCCGTCCTGCCACCGAGGCCGATCGCGCGGCCTGGGACGCCTGGGTCTCGGCGCTGCCGTCGGCGGACCCGCTCCAGGCCTGGGCGTGGGGCGAGGTGGCGTCGGCCGGCGACGAGCGTCCCGTGCGGCTGGTGGCCACCGATGACAGCGGCCGCCTGCGCGGGGTCGCACAGGTGCTGGTCCGCGATGCCGTTGCCGGGCGCCGGGTGCTCTACGTGCCTCACGGGCCCGCGTGGGACGCCCGGTCGCCCGATGGCGACGCCGCCCTCTCGAGCATCCTCGACGGGATGCGTGTCCTGGGCCGTGCGGAACGGGGCATCGTCGTGAAGCTCGACCCGCGGGCGAGCACCGACGTGCCCGGAGCCGGGCTGGAGGCGCAGCTCCTGCGGCGGGGGCTGCGCCGCGCGCGCGCCGACCTGCAGGCGCCGTCGACGCGGATCCTGGACCTCCGGCCGGGCCCGGACGCGCTCCTCGCCGGCCTGGAGAAGGACACCCGCAACCAGGTCCGCCGCTCCGCACGCGAGCGGGTGCAGCCGCGGGTCGTGCGAGGTGAGGACCCTGCCGCGTATCGGACGTTCGCGGCGCTGCTCGCGGGGACCGGCGCGCGGGCAGGGTTCCGGGTCCGGTCACCCGCCGCCTTCGAGACGATCGCCTCGTCGTTCGGTGCCCGCGGCGACGCGTACCTCGTCCTCGCCGATCTCGACGGCCGTTCGATCGCCGGCTGCCTCGCCCTCGCGGTCGGGCCGCGCGCCTTCTACCTCTACGCCGCCTCCCTGCGCGAGCCGGAGCTGCGCCACGCCGGTGGCCCGTACGCGGCGCTGTGGGCCTGCATCGAGGCGCTGGCGGCCGACGGGCGCGAGAGCCTGGACCTGTTGGGCGTGGCGGAGCCCGGAGACACGTCGGCCGACCCGGCCTGGGCCGGCTTCAGCCTCTTCAAGCGGGGGTTCGGGGGGACGCCCCTCCGGCACCCGGGCACGTTCGACCTCGTGCTGTCGCCGGCGTGGTACGCGGTGCGGGACCTGCGCGAGCGGCTGCGGCCCTGAACTGGCGCGTATCATCGCCGCCGTGCCGCAGACCGACGCCGAATCGGCCCAGCTCCGTGTCGTGGATGCGACCGACTGGGACTCCGACCGCTGGGACGCGCTGGCCGCCCGCAGCCAGAGGGGCGAGGTCTTCCAGTCCCATGCCTGGGGCGCCAGCAAGGCCCGGCTGGGGTGGCGGCCGCTGCGGGTGGTTATCGAGCACGGACTTGAGCGCGTGGCGGTCGCGTCGCTCCAGGAACGCCCGCTCGCCCCGGCGCTTCCCGGCCCGCTGGGGCGCCTGACGTACCTCTACGCACCGCGCGGCCCGGTCCTGCTGACGGACGACCCCGGGGCGGCCGGGATGGCGCTGCTGGGGCTGCGCCGGGTGGCCCGCGCCCGCCGGGCGGCCGTGCTCACGGTGGACCCCGCGTGGGAGGAAGGCGGGGCGGCAGCCTCGGCACTCCGCGCCGCGGGCTTCCGCCCATCGGAGCGCGAGGTCCAGGTGTCGCGGACCGCGATGCTGGTCCCGATCCGCGAGACGGAAGACGCGCAGCACGAGCTGCTCGGCGACAGCACCGCGCGGAACATCAACAAGGCGCGCCGTGCCGGCGTCACGGTTGAGCGCGCGGACCTCGCCGGCACATCGGGACGCGACGAGGCGCTGGCCGCCTTCTGGGACATGTTCGAGGCAACCGGCCGCCGCGAGGGGTTCATCGTCCGCGACCGCGCGTACCAGCTGGACCAGTGGGGCGCCCTCGGCGAGGCCGGCCTGGCGAGCCTCTGGTTCGCCAGCGTGTCGGGGCAGCGCCTGAACGGGGTCGTGCTCCTGCACTGCGGCCGCCGGCTGGTATCGCACGTTGCCGGGTCGCCCGACGGGGCCGACCTGCGGGGGACCCGGGCCAACCACCTGCTGC
>DAIDTV010000037.1:3225-10512 GCA_027457005.1 Chloroflexota bacterium | reverse complement strand
CCGGGGCCGCGGGCGCGCTCCTTCCGAGCAGCAGCAGCTCGAGCTGGAGCCGCTGTCCGCCACCGCCGGTCCTGGATGTGTCGATCGACGCAAGGCCGCGCACCGCCGACGCCAGCTCCGCCACGGAGCGCGCCGCGAAGTCCTCGGGGACGGGCTCGGACGCCAGCCGGGCGAACAGGAGGCGACGCAGCCGCTCGATCGCCTGGTCCGTCGCGAGTCTCAGGTCCCGGCCGGCGCTCTCCAGCCGGTCGAGCACCCGGACGCCCTCCAGCGCATCGCCGTCCAGCAGCGCCACGACGAGCGCGTCGACCTCCGCCGACGCCGCCATCCCCAGCTGCGCCCGCACCCCGTCGGCGGTGAGCCGTTCGGAATCGGCGCTCAGCAGCTGGTCCAGCATCGATTCCGCGTCGCGCATGCCCCCGGCCGCCAGCTCGGCCACCAGCCGGACCGCGTCCGGCTCGGCCGTCCGTCCGTCGTCGGCCAGGATCCGGTCGAGCTTTCCGCTGATCTCCTCCACGCTGAGGGGGCGGAACGTGAAGCGCTGCACGCGCGAGAGCACCGCCGGGCGGATCTGGGTGGGGTCGGTGGTGCAGAACACGAAGAGCACGTGCGGGGGCGGTTCCTCGAGCGTCTTCAGGAGGACGTCCCAGCCCTCCTTGATGCGCTGCACCTCGTCGACGATGAAGACCTTGCGGCGCAGGTCCGAGGGTGCCGTGTGCACGCGCGGCAGCAGCTCGCGCATGTCGTTCACCGTGTTGTTGGAGGCCGCGTCGAACTCGGCGACGTCGAGCGCCGTCCCCTCGCGGATCGCCTCGCAGCTCGGGCACGCGTCGCAGGGCTCACCGTCGCGCAGGCTGGTGCAGTTCACCGCCTTGGCGAGGATGCGGGCCATGGAGGTCTTGCCGGTCCCCCGCGGGCCGACGAACAGGTAGGCGTGACCCACGCGGCCCAGGCGCACGGCGTTCCGGAGGGTCTCCACCACCGCACCCTGGCCCACGATCTGGGCGAAGGTCTGGGCCCGCCAGCGCCGGTAGATCGCCGTGTGGTGGCCGGTGGCGGGAGGGACGGGCGACGAGGACGTGGGGGTCATCGGCTCCTGGAATCGGGGCGGGCGGCTGCCGGACGAGCCAATGATACGGGCCCGCGACGATGCCGCAGGCGGCCACGGGACGATGGAAGGAGTGCCGTGCACCCTCCGTCGATCGGTGACGTCCCCGCGCTCGTGGCAATGGCCGGCTCGGACCAGGCCGATCCGCGGCACCCGGCGAGCAGCGTTTATCGCTGCTTCCTTCCGGACCTGACGAGGTTCACGCGTCGCCGCTGCGCGGGACCCGATCCTCAACGTCGACCACCACCGGAGCCCTCGAGAACGCGGACCTCGGGAGGGAATTCAGCCCTGCTTGAGCGGATTGCAGGTTCAGGGCACCGCTAGCTCCCCACCTAGCACGGCCCGCGGATGATACCTCGCGCACCGATCCGGTGCGGCACGGATGCCAGGCGGCGCTCACAGCCCGAATCCCGAGGGTCGGGGCGGAAGAATGGCGGAGAGGGCGGGATTTGAACCCGCGATGGGTTGCCCCATACCGCATTTCCAGTGCGGCGCCCTAGGCCACTAGGCGACCTCTCCGCGGGCGTTGGCGATCGGTGCGAGTGGCGGAGAGGGTGGGATTCGAACCCACGGTGCTTTCGCACACCGCTTTTCGAGAGCGGCACCATCAACCACTCGGACACCTCTCCGCCGGAGAGGATACCAAAGGCGACTGTGCCTCAGCCTTCCGCGGCCCGCCCGGCTTCCGCTCGCGCCAGCGCGCGGCCGCGGAGCTCCTCGACTTCGTCGCGCCGGATCCCCGAGACCACCCTCAGGCGGCGCCGAAGCCCGGGACTCTGGGCCAGCTGGATGGCCCCGCCGGCCGCACCGTCGACCTCGTCGGGTGCCGCGAACACCAGCGTCTCGACGTCGGCCTGCAGCAGCGCACCCACGCACATCGCGCACGGCTCGACGGTCGTGAAGATCGTGACGTCCGCCAGCCGGTCACGGCCCAGCCGCCTGGCCGCCTCCCGGATCGCCCCCATCACGGCGTGGGCGGTGGGGTCGCCGGTCTCCCGGACCCGGTCGCGGGACCGAGCGACCATCGCCTCGTCGACCACGGCGACCGCCGCGCACGGCGGTTCACCCTGTTCGACGGCGACCTGGGCCTCGGCCAGGGCTTCGCCCATGAAGAGCTCGTAGTTCACCCGGCGATGATACAGGCGCCCGTCGGCACCGGTACCATGCGGTTCGGCACAGTCGACCTGATGGCCCTCGGTCGGACCGCCGCCGGTGCGGGTCGTCCCGCCCCATCACGGCGATCGGCCGCGCCGCAGCCCACGAGGAGAGATTCGCCATGACATCGCACAGGATCGGGATCCTGACCGGTGGTGGTGACGTCCCGGGACTCAACTCCGTCATCAAGAGCGTCACCTTCCGCGCGTCGGAGCTCGGGTACGAAGTCTTCGGCATCCGTCGCGGATGGCAGGGGCTCACCCACATGAAGCGGGGGCCGGAGCTCGACCCGGAATACGTGGTCAAGCTCGACCGCCGGAATACCCGCACGATCGCCCGCACTGGCGGCACCTGGCTCCACACGTCGCGCACCAACCCGCGCAAGATGGGCGGGTCGATGCTCCCGTCCACCGTGGCTCCGGATCGCCTGGCCGCGATGCAGGTCTCCGAGGGCCTCTACGACCTGACCCCCGTGGTCCTCGAGAACATCGAGCACCTGGGCCTCGACTACCTGATCCCCATCGGCGGAGACGACACCCAGAGCTTCTCGCACGCGCTCGTCGGGGCCGGCGTGCCGCTCATCGGGATCCCCAAGACCATGGACAACGACGTCCAGGGCACGGAGTACTGCATCGGGTTCTCCACCGCCATCGACCGGGCCAAGGAGCTCATCAACCGGCAGCGGACCACGCTCGGGTCGCACGAGCGGATCGGCGTCTTCCGGATCTTCGGGCGGGACGCCGGGTTCACCGCGCTGCTCACGGCGTACGTCACCTCGACCCGCTGCGTGATCCCCGAGGCCCGCTACGACCTGGACCTGCTGTGCAGCCTGCTCGTGGAGGACAAGCGCAACAACCCCAGCCGCTACTCGATCTTGGTCACCGCCGAGGGCGCCATCTGGGAAGGGGGCGCGCTGGCCGAGTACGGTGACGTGGACAGCTTCGGGCACCGCCACAAGGTGAACGTCGCCGAGGCACTGGCCGACGAGATCAAGCGACGGACCGGCGAGGACGCGGTCGCCAGCGAGCTCACCTACGACCTGCGAAGCGGCGATCCGGACGGGGTCGACACGATCGTGGGGATCACGTTCGCCAACATCGCCATGGACCTCGTGGAGGAGGGGCAGACGGGGCGCATGACGGCGATCCTCGGCGGCTCCTTCACCCACAGCCCGCTGCCGGATCCGAAGCTCGGACCACGGAAGGTGGACATCGCGAGCATGTACAACGTCGAGCGACTGCGGCCCCAGTACGCCGGTCGGTCGGGCCGGCCGATGCTCCTGGTGACGGCCGACTGACGGGGTGCCGGGGCAGCCCGGGTTCGGGCGGCCCGGTCCCGCCCGGGTGCTATCATCCGGGCCGCGCGGAGAGGTCGCATAGAGGCCTAGTGCGGCGGTTTGCTAAACCGCTGAGTGGGGTAACCTGCTCCGAGGGTTCGAATCCCTCCCTCTCCGCCATGTTCCGCGCGCGCCCGTAGCTCAGTGGATAGAGCGTCAGGTTGCGGACCTGAAGGTCGTGGGTTCGAGTCCCGCCGGGCGCGCCACCTCTTCCCGGTTTCCGCCACGAATGCGAGGGCGTGCGCCCGTGGCGCGGCGCCGGTCAGGCGTGGCGCCGGTCAGGCGTGGCGCCGGTGGAATGCCCAGATCTCGCGGGTGGCGTCGATCTCCCGGGTGGTCGGGCCCAGCAGGAGCCGCGCGATCAGGCCCATCGAGCGGCCCGGCCAGCTGTGACCGCCGCCGCGAACCGTCCAGAGCACCACCTCGCCGGGGCCGCCCTCCCCACCATACGCCGTCGACGAGAGAGCCCGCCCGACCGCAGATTCGCGCGCCGAGGTGGAAATGCCGTTTGCGATCGCCCAGGCCCGGGCCGCATCCGGCACGCTCTCGCGCCACTCCTCCCGGCCGCCGCCGCGGTACGGGTTGATCCGGTCCGCCGTGCCGTGGAACGCGATCACCGCGATCGCGCGGCCGGGGGGCCGGTCCGGGGCGCGAAGACCGGCGACGGCGCCGAGGGTCGCCACCGCGTCGCTCCTCGCGCCCGCAAGCCGCGAGGCCATGCGCGCTCCGCCCGACATGCCCGCGACGCAGGCACGTCCGGCCAGCGGATGCTCCAGGCGCAGCCGGTCGACGAGCGCGGAGAGGAACGGCAGGTCCGCGTCCGGGTTCCATGCCCAGCCTCGGCCGAGGGGCACGCTCCCCTGCGGGAACGCGACCACGGCCTGCCCGGCTTCCGCCAGGCGATCCATGCCACTGAGGCGGACCTGCTCCTCGGGATTGGACCGGCTGCCGTGCAGGCACACGACGATGCCGGACGGGCGTCCGGGCGGGTCCACCACGAGCACGAGACGCGCCCCGCCCGCGACGGGCACGTCGAGGTACCGCAACGTCACGGCTGGAGCCGCTCGGCCAGGTACCGGATCGCGCCCGGGTAGCGGTACTCGATGGAGCCGTGGCCGGCGTCGAACAGCTCGAAGAACGGCTCGGGCGCCCCGGCATCCGCCAGGGCCCGCCGGTATGCCTCGGCCCCGAGGTCCAGGAAGTACTCGTCGTGGGTGCCCGCGTCGATGTAGATCGCGCGCAGGGAGCGGACCGCGTCGGCATGAACCGGCACCATCCGCACCGGGTCCCAGCGGAGCCAGCGCTCCCACACCTCGGGCACCAGCCGGCCCGTCGTCGCATCGAAGGGCAGGCGGATCGATCCGTCGGGGTCGGCCGAGTAGCAGGCCGCCATCGCCCACTGGTTCACCAGGATCCCGTCACTCGGGCGGGACATGGCCGGTCGACGGCGGAAGTCCTCCCAGAAGCGATCGAACGACCCCTCGTGGTGGTCGCGCAGGGCGCGCACGGCCGGAGCGAACTCGAGCTGGTAGCAGGCCTCGAACAGGGCATCCCCGGCGTGGGTGGCCAGGCCGCCCCACAGGTCCGGGCGGAGCATCGGGGTGACCATCGCCCCGTAGCCGCCGCTCGACTTCCCGGTGATCCCCCGGTGCTCGCGGGCAGGCAACGTCCGGTAGTGGTCGTCCACCCAGGGCACGACCTCCTCGCACAGGTACGTGTGGTACCGACCGGTGGCGGGTGAGTCGAGGAACTGGCTGCCACCGTACGAGGTCCAGCAGTCGACGAAGACCACGACGGCCGGCGGGGCGGCGATGCTCCCGGCGGCGCCGGAGAAGAGCGCGTCGACCAGCTCGGGCACCGTGGGCCGGAAAGCGTGCCGGTTCCGCCACATGTCGAGCTGGCCGGTCATCCCCTGGATCAGGTAGATCGAGGGGAAGCGACGGCCGGGCGACGCGTCGTACCCGGGCGGCAGGTACACCCAGATGGGCCGATCGGCGGGATCACCCAGCGGATTGTCGCGGAGCACGCGGCTCTCGAGGACGGCCTCCTCGAGGCGGCCGGCAAACGGGCGAGACCAGGGTTGCATGCGATCCCCCTTGAAGCGTGGCAGCACGAGGGTATCCCCGCGCGCGTGCCCGGTGCGCGCCCGGTGCGCGCCGCGCATGTGCCGAGTGCGTGCCCCGTGCGTCCCGGGTGCGTGCGCGACGCGCGCCGATGCCCCTGCGCGCGTGCCTGTCATACTGCCCGGCGTGTACGTCCCCGCACACTTCAGACCCGACGACGCCGCAGTCCGGGAACTGCTCGCGCACCACGGGGCCGCCGACCTGATCACCTCCACGTCGCGCGGCCTGATGGCCACGATGCTCCCCTTCGTCTACGACGCTCCCGGCAGCAGGCCGGACGCGGGCGAGCATGGGACGCTGCTCGGGCACGTGGCCCGCAACAACGACCAATGGCGCGAGCCGGTGCAGGGCGAGGCACTGGTGATCGTCCGCGGCCCCGACGCCTACGTCACGCCGTCCTGGTACGCGACCAAGCGGGAGCACGGCCGGGTGGTGCCGACCTGGAACTACATCACCGCGCACGCGTACGGGCGGCTCGTGATCCATGACGATCCCGCCTGGGTCGAGGCGCTGGTCCGCCGGCTCACCGCCAGGCACGAGGCCGACCGAGCGGAGCCGTGGTCGGTGGATGACGCGCCACCCCAGTACATCGAGGGACAGCTGCGCGCGATCGTCGGGGTCGAACTGCAGATCGAGCGGGTGGAGGGCAAGTTCAAGCTGAGCCAGAACCGCTCGGAGGCCGACGTGGAAGGCGTCATCGCCGGTCTCGACGCGTCGGGCGGAGGCCGGCTGGCGAACGCCATGCGGAAGGCGCGACGCACGCCGGGTCGGCAGGACACCGAGGCAACCGCGAGGTGACGGCTCGTTGACACCCCCGCGGCGAGTCGCGTACTGTTCGCGCACCGTGAGAGCGATCTTCTTCTTTTACCGCGGCCCGGCATGACCGCTCGGGGGTCCTGAGACCCGAGCCGGGTCGTGCCGGGTGGGCAGAGGTCTCGGACCTCTGCCTTTTTGTTTATCCGCTGCGGGAAGCGCCGGGGAAGGGTCGGTCGGATGTTCGTCGTGATGGCCGTGGGGGCGAGCGAGGCGGAGGTCAACGCCGTGAAGGCGCAGGTCCTCGCCGAGGGGCTGCACCCGCACGAGAGCCCGGGGATCGACCGGGTCGTGATCGCCGTGGTGGGCGACGTGGGCCCGCGCAAGCAGGTCCTGATGAACCGCCTGTCCGCGCTGCCGGGCGTGGAGTCGGTGACGCCCATCACGCGGCCCTTCAAGCTCTCCAGCCGGGAATTCCACCCGGCCGACACGGTGATCCGGGTGGGCACCGCCACGATCGGAGATGGCTCGCTCACGGTGATGGCCGGCCCATGCTCCATCGAGAGCCGCGAGCAGCTCATGGAGACGGCCCTGGCCGTGGCCGCGGAGGGCGCCACGGTCCTCCGGGGAGGAGCCTTCAAGCCGCGGACCAGCCCGTACTCGTTCCAGGGGCTGGGCGTGGAGGGGCTTCGCTACCTCGCGGAGGCCGGTCGCGAGACCGGGCTGCCGGTCGTCACGGAGGTCATGGAGCCCGGCCAGGTCGACGTGGTTAACCGCTACGCCGACATCCTACAGATCGGCACGCGCAACAT
>DAIDTV010000037.1:0-3215 GCA_027457005.1 Chloroflexota bacterium | reverse complement strand
GGAGTGGCTCATGGCCGCCGGGTACATCGTGTCGGCCGGCAACCCGAACGTGATCCTCTGCGAGCGCGGGATCCGCACGTTCGAGACGTACACCCGGAACACGCTCGACATCTCGGCCGTGCCCCTCCTGCACCACCTGACGCACCTGCCGGTGATCGTGGACCCGTCCCACGCCACGGGCAAGCGCTGGCTGGTGAAGCCGATGGCGCTGGCCGGCGTGGCGGCGGGCGCCGACGGCATCATGGTCGAGGTGCATCCGCGCCCCGAGACCGCCCTGTCGGACGGCGAGCAGTCGCTGACGCTCGACCAGTTCCGCGAGCTGATGCCGGCACTGCGCGCCATCCACCGCGAGGTGGGTGACCTCCACCGCGATCCCGTCCTCGAGACCGCCGCGCTGGGCGTCGGCGGCTCGAGCAGACACTGATCCGGGCGCGCTTCGACATGCTCGCCAGCCCCCGCGTCTCGACCAGGACCGTGGTGCACCCGGCGGCGCGGCTGCGCGGGAGCCTCCGTCTGCCCGGCGACAAGTCCATCACGCACCGTGCGCTGATCCTGGGCGCGCTGGCGAAGGGCGAATCGCACGTGTACGGGGGTTCGGACGGGCTCGACTGCAACAGCACGGCGGGCGTGCTCGAGGCGCTGGGCGTGAGCATCGAGCGGCTGGGCGCCCCCGACGGGGGCCGCGTGGACCGCGTGGTGCGCTCACCGGGACGCCAGGGCTGGTGCGAGCCGGCCGGCGTCCTGGATGCCGGGAACTCCGGCACCACGCTGCGGCTCATGTCCGGCGTGCTGGCGGGGACCCCCATGTACGCCGTCCTGGACGGGGACGCGTCGTTGCGTGGCCGTCCGGTGGCCCGTATCATCGAACCGCTGCGTCGCATGGGGGCGACGCTCCACGCCCGAGCCGCAGACACTCTTCCACCTCTCACCATCGTGGGGCGTTCGTCGCTCTCGGCGATCGTCCACCGCACGCCCGTCCCCAGCGCGCAGGTCAAGTCGGCCGTCCTGCTCGCCGGGCTGTCGGCCCGGGGTGTCGTGGAGGTGCGCGAGGCGGTCGCCACGCGCGATCACACGGAGCGCATGCTCCGGGCGCGCGGCATCGACGTCCGCGAGGGGCCGGCCGACGGCGAATGGGTGATCAGGATGGAGGACGGAGGCAGCGTGCAACCGCGCGACGAGCGGGTCCCGGGCGACATCTCGGCGGCCGCGTTCTGGCTGGTGGCCGGCGCGGCCCACCGGGACGCCGAGCTCACGCTGGAGACCGTCGGGGTCAACCCCACCCGACGCGCGATCGTCGACCTGCTGCGGCAGATGGGCGCGCGGATCCGCGAGGAGCCGCTCGTGACCGACGGGACCGAGCCGATGGCGACCCTGACCGTCTCCACGAGCGAGCTGCGGGCGATCGACCTGGGCCCCGGCGACGTGGCCCGTGCGATCGACGAGATCCCCGCCCTGTGCCTCGCCGCCGCGTGCGCACGCGGGATCACCCACATCCGCGGGGCGGGAGAGCTGCGCCGCAAGGAGAGCGACCGGATCGCGGGGATCGCCGGCGGTCTCGCTGCGCTGGGCGCGCGCGTGGCCGTGGACGGCGACGACCTGACGATCGAGGGACGGCCGGACCTGCCGGCGTTCGGCCTGGCCGGCGCCGCCGTCCAGGCACACGATGACCACCGCCTCGCGATGCTGTTCGCCGTTGCAGGGCTTCTCGCCGACGGTGAGACGGCGATCGATGACGCCGCATCCGTCGCGGTCTCCTATCCGGGCTTCCTCACCGATCTGGAAAGGGTGCGCGCATGACCAAGCGAGTCGTCCTCATCGGCCACCCGGTCGCCCACTCGTTCTCGGCGCAGCTGCAGCAGGCGGCGTTCGACGCGCTGGGGATCGATGCCCGCTACGAGCTGCTCGACACGCCCGCGCCCGCCCTCCAGGAGACGATCGAGGCGCTCCGGGGTGACGACTACCTGGGCGCCAACGTCACGATCCCGCACAAGGAGCGCGCCGCAACGTTCGTGGACCGCAAGAGCGACGACGCGGCCGCGACCGGCGCGGTCAACTGCATCACCCGCGAAGGCAAGCGGCTGATCGGCCACAACACCGACGTGGACGCGTTCCGGCTCTCGCTCGACGCGCTGGTGGGGAAGCAGAAGATGCCTCGCGCCGCGGTGGTGCTGGGGGCCGGCGGAGGCGCGCGGGCCGCGGTGCACGCCCTGATCACGATGGGGTTCCAGCGCGTCGTTGTCTTCAACCGTCACCTGCACCGCGCCGAGGGGCTGGTCAAGCACTTCGGCCGCAGCGCCGCGCACATGGAGCTGCGCGCGATGCCGTGGCACGAGTCGGTGATCGAGTCCGAGCTGTCGCGGACCAGGGTGCTGATCAACGCCACGTCGGTGGGCCTCGCATCCGACGAGTCGCCCATCCCGGGCGAGCTGCTGCCGCCCGACCTGCTCGTGATGGACATGATCTACAACCCGCCGGAGACCCGCCTGCTGCGCGACGCGAAGGCCGCCGGCGCGGCGGGGCTCATGAACGGCGAGATGATGCTGCTCCAGCAGGGCGTCGACGCGTTCCAGCTGTGGACCGGCCAGCCGGCCCCGGTCGAGCTGATGCGCCAGAAGCTGGCCGAGGCCCGCGAGACCGGCACGGACCAGTCCGCCGGCGAACCGGCCTGACCGGCCGCTCGCGGCCCACGGGGAAAGCATGCCGTTCCGGTTCCTGACCGCGGGAGAGTCGCACGGCCCGGGGCTGGGCGCGGTCCTCGAGGGGCTCCCGGCCGGCATCCCCGTCTCCGCCGACGCGATCGCGGAAGATCTGGCCCGCCGGCAGCGAGGCTACGGCCGGGGCGCGCGGATGCACATCGAGCAGGACCGCGCGGAGATCCTGGGTGGCGTCCGGCACGGGCGGACGCTCGGATCGCCGGTGCTGCTGCTCGTCCGGAACCGTGACTGGGAGAACTGGACCCGGGTCATGCAGGTGGAGGCGCTGACGGAGGACGAGGCCGCCGAGCTCGCGGCGCTCGTCGAGTCCGGCAACCGGCGCGCCACGCCCGTGACGAGGGTGCGGCCCGGCCACGCGGACCTGGCGGGGGCGCTGAAGTACGCCGCCACGGACGTGCGCGATGTGCTGGAACGCGCCAGCGCCCGGGAGACCACCATGCGGGTCGCGGCCGGAGCCGTCTGCCGCGCGTTCCTGCGGGAACTGGGGATCGAGGTCTGGAG
>DAIDTV010000036.1 GCA_027457005.1 Chloroflexota bacterium | reverse complement strand
GCAACATCCTCACGGGCCTCTACCGCCCCGACGAGGGAGAGGTCCAGGTCAACGGCAGCCCGGCGCGCCTGCATTCGCCGCACGAGGCGCAGCGCGCCGGGATCTTCATGGTGCACCAGCACCTGAGCCTGGTCGACAGCCTGACGGTGGCCGAGAACGTCGTGCTGGGCTGGTCGCGTCACCGCGGTCTGCGATACTCGCCACGCCGGGTCGAGGCCGAGATCGCCGAGATCGCCGCCCGGTACCGGATGCAGGTCGATCCCCGGGCCCGGATCTGGCAGCTCTCCCTGGGGGAGCGGCAGCGCATCGACATCCTCAAGGCGCTCTACCGGGACGCCACGATCCTGATCCTGGACGAGCCGACCACGGTCCTGACGCCGTCCGAGACCCAGCAGCTGTTCTCGAGCGTCCGCGAGATGGTGGCGGCCGGACGAAGCGTGATCTTCATATCCCACAAGCTGCCCGAGGTCCTCGCGATCGCGAACCGGATCACGATCCTGCGCAAGGGACGGTCGGTGACGACGGTGGACGCGGCCGGGGTCGACGCCCGGGAGCTCGCCCGGCTCATGGTCGGCCATGACATGCCGGCGGGGCGGGTACGCCGCGCCGTCAACGGGTCCGGAGCCGCACTGGCGGACCGGCGCGGCGTGCTCGAGCTCGAGTCCGTGTGCGCCGACGGCGACTTCGGCGTCCAGGTCCTGCGCGAGGTGTCGCTGAGCGTGCGCCCCGGCGAGATCGTGGGCATCGCCGGCGTGGCCGGCAACGGACAGCGCGAGCTCGCGGAGGTGATCGCCGGTCTCCGCTCGCACACGACGGGGATGGTGCGGGTGGACGGCTCCGAGCTGCGGGGCGGGGACCCGCGCGCCGCGATCAACCGCGGCATTGCCTACGTGCCCGAGGATCGCATGGGAACCGGCGTGTCGCCGAGCCTGTCGGTCACGGAGAACCTGCTGCTCAAGTCCTATCGCCGGGACGCGCCCCACGCGGGCCCGTTGCTCAGGATGGACCGCGCCGACACGCAGTCCGTCGCGCTGATGGAGCAGTTCGACATCCGCACGCGCGGGCCCCACGCGCTCGTGCGCCAGCTCTCGGGCGGCAACGTGCAGAAGGTCGTGCTGGCACGCGAGCTGTCGTCACAGCCGCGCGTGCTGGTGGCGGCCTCGCCGACCCGCGGGCTCGACGTTGGCGCCACCGAGTACGTGCACGGGGTGCTGGTGGACACCGCGCGGCGGGGCGTGGGCATCCTGCTGATCAGCGAGGACCTCGACGAGATCGTGGAGCTGTCGGACCGCATCGCGGTGCTCTACGAGGGCCGGATCGTGGGGATCGTGGACGCAGCGCAGGCCAGCTACGAGCAGCTGGGCATGATGATGGCGGGGGCCGCCTGATGATCTCCATCGAGCGCAGCCTGGACACGCCCCGCTGGCAGCGCGTCGCACTGCCGTTCATGTCGCTGGTCCTCGCGGCCATCATCTCGGGACTGGTGCTCGCCGCGTCGGGCCACGACCCGATCGCCACCTACCGCCAGATCTATGCCGCCTCGTTCACCTCGCCCGGCGCCCTGACCTCGACCTTCGTCTACGCCACGCCGCTGCTGTTCACCGGCCTCTGCGTCGCGGTCGCCTTCCGCATGCGGGTGTGGAACATCGGCGGCGAAGGGCAGCTCTACATGGGCGCGATCGGCGCATCCGGGGCCGGCCTCCTCCTGGGGGGCCTGCCGCAGCCGCTGCTCATCCCGGTGATGATCGTGGCGGGCGTCGCGTTCGGTGCGCTGTGGGCGATGATCCCCGGCCTGCTGCGGGCCTACCTGCAGACGAACGAGATCCTCGTCTCGCTGATGCTCAACTACGTGGCCGGGCTGATCATGTACTTCCTGATCTACGACAGCCAGTCATTCTGGCGCGACCTGACGTCCCCGACGGCGCTGGTCTTCCCCACCGGCAAGACCCTCTCCGCCTCGGCGACCTGGCCGGGCGTCGTCATCGGGTCGTTCACGCTGCCGATGGGGTTCCTGGTCGGCGTCGGATTTGCCGTGCTCCTGTTCGTCCTCGTTCGCAATACCCGCTTCGGGTTCGAGATGCGCGTGATGGGGGACTCGCCCTCCGCCGCGACGTATGCCGGGATGCGGACCAGGCGCATCATCCTGGCCGTCATGGCGCTCTCCGGCGGCATCGCCGGCCTGGGCGGCGCCAGCCAGATCGGCGACTTCGGGCACGTCCTCGACCCGCGCGGGCTCCAGCAGGCGCAGTACGGGTACACGGGGATCGTCGTCGCGGCCCTGGCGCTGTACAACCCGCTGGCGGTGGTCGTGGTGTCGATCCTGATCGGCGCCCTCACCAACGCCGGGTTCGCGCTGCAGGGCCCGTCGTTCCCGGCCGGTCTCGTGGGCACCATGGAGGGAATCATCCTGTTCAGCGTGCTCGGCGGGGAGATCCTGGGCCGATACCGCATCCGGATCGGCTCACAGCTCCGCGTGGCACCCGCGGACGCCGAAGCGGACGCGGGCCGATGAACACCGACCTGATCGTCGCGATCGTGGTATCCGCGATCGCGTACGGCACGCCGCTGGTCCTGGCGGGGCTGGGCGAGCTGCTCACGGAGCGTTCCGGCGTCCTGAACCTCGGGGTCGAGGGCATGATGCTGATGGGCGCCGTCACCGGGTTCTTCGTGTCGCAGCAGCTCGGGGGCCCGGGCTGGGCCGTCCTCATCGTCGCCATGATCGTCGCGGCCGGTGCCGGGGGGCTGATGGCCCTCATCCACGCGTTCCTGTCGATCACCGTTCGCGTCAACCAGATCGTGTCGGGGCTCGCGCTCACGATCTTCGCGGGCGCCGTCGGCCTGTCCTCGTACGTCGGGCAGGTGTGGGGCATCGGCGGCCAGCACGGGCTGCACCAGCTGAACCGGGTCGATCTACTGGGCCTGGGGGAGCTGCCGGTCGTCGGACCCATCCTCTTCGACCAGGACCCCTTCGTGTACCTCTCGTGGGGCCTCGTCGTGCTCGTCGCCTGGTACCTGTACCGGACGCGGTTCGGCCTCTACCTGCGGGCGGTCGGCGAGTCGCCCCGTTCCGCGGACGCCATGGGGATCAACGTCACCCGCTACCGGTACGTGCACACGGTCGTGGGCGGGGCGCTCGCCGGACTCGGCGGCGCCTACTTCACGCTGGCGATCGCTCCGATATGGACCGACGGGCTCACCGCCGGCGCCGGCTGGATCGCGATCGCGCTGGTCATCTTCGCGTTCTGGCGACCCGACGTGCTCCTGATCGGGGCGTACCTGTTCGGCGCGCTCTCGAGCCTCGGCTTCACCCTGCAGGCCCACGGCGTGCAGATGCCGTCGGAGTTCTTCTCGTCGCTCCCCTACCTCATGACGGTGGTCGTGCTGGCCGGTGCATCCACCACGCTGGCCAGGCGCCGGATCGGGACACCGGCGTCGCTCGGCGTCCCGTACGCCCGGGAGGAAGGGTAGGACCGCGGCCGGCCACGGACGAGGCTACCGCGTGCGGGGGAACCCCAGGTCGACCTTCGACGTGCCCGGGTCCGGCCAGCGCGAGGTGACGACCTTGGCGCGCGTGTAGAACTGGACCCCCTCGGGGCCGTACATGTGCAGGTCGCCGAACAGCGACGACTTCCAGCCGCCGAACGAGTAGTAGCCCACCGGCACCGGGATCGGCACGTTGATCCCGACCATGCCCACGGTGACGTCGAACTGGAACTGCCGGGCGGCGCCCCCGTCCCGCGTGAAGATTGCCGTCCCGTTGCCCCACGGGTTGTCGTTGATGAGGCGCACTGCGTCCTCGTAGGTGCGCACGCGGACCACCGTCAGCACCGGGCCGAAGATCTCGTCGCGATAGCAGTCCATCGCGGGCGTGACGTGGTCGATCAGCGACACGCCGAGGAAGAAGCCGTCCGAACGGTACAGCTCGTGCTCGCGCCCGTCCGCCACCACGGTCGCGCCCTGCCGCACGGCACCCTCCACGTACCCTGCCACGCGGTCGCGATGCTCCCGCGTGACCAGCGGTCCCATCTGGCTCTCGGGGTCGCTGCCCGGACCGACCTTCACACCGGGCAGCCGCGCCCGGATCGCCTCGATGAGCGGATCCGCCACGTCGCCCACGGCCACCACGGTCGCGATCGCCATGCAGCGCTCGCCGGCCGACCCGTATCCGGCCGAGACCGCCGCGTCGGCCGCCATGTCGATGTCGGCGTCGGGAAGCACGACCATGTGGTTCTTCGCCCCGGCCAGCGCCTGGCAGCGCTTGCCGCGGGCCGTCGCCTGCTCGTAGATGTACCGCGCGATGGGCGTGGAGCCGACGAAGCTCACGGCCGAGATGTCCGGGTGCTCGAGGATCCGGTCGACCGCCACCTTGTCGCCGTTGACCACGTTCAGCACGCCGTCCGGAAGCCCGGCCTGCTGGAACAGGCGCGCCATCAGCATGGACGCCGAGGGGTCCTTCTCGGACGGCTTCAGCACGACCGTGTTGCCGCAGGCGATCGCGTTGCTGAGCATCCAGAGCGGCACCATGGCCGGGAAGTTGAACGGCGTGATCCCGGCCACCACGCCCAGGGGCTGGCGGATCTGGTAAACGTCGATGCCCGTGGACACCTGCTCGCTGAACCCGCCCTTGAGCAGGTTCGGGATGCCACAGGCGAACTCCACGTTCTCCAGCCCGCGCGACACCTCGCCGAACGCGTCGGACTCGACCTTGCCGTGCTCGGAGCTCACGACTCGCGCGAGCTCCTCGCGGTGCGACTCGATGATGTTGCGCATCCGGAAGAGGATCTCGGTGCGCCGCGAGAGCGACGTGGCGCGCCAGGCGGGGAAGGCGTCGCGCGCGGCACGGACGGCCGCGTCCACCTCCTCGGCTGATGCGAAGCCCACTTCGCGGGCGACCTGGCCCGTCGCCGGGTCATACACGGGACCATGCCGGCCGGAGGAAGCGGGCACCGTCCGACCGCCGATCCAGTGGTCGATGCGCCCGGTCCCGGAGACGCGTTCCGCGGGCGTCCGTTCCGTCACCTGTGCCATGTCTCACGTCCCTCGTCGATCATCGGTCGGTGCCACCCGCGCGGGCGGGCGGGGAGCCTAACTCTACCGCGTCGCGGCGAGCGAACCGGGCCGTGTCCGGCGGCGGATCGTCGCATTCCGCGGCGGATCGTCGCGTCCGCCGGCGCGGGCCTACAGCTCCCGCGCCGGCGCCGGAGTGCCCCGGTCGGCCGCGGTCAGGCGCCCCGTCCGCATCCACCAGGCGGCCACCACCACGACCGCCGCCAGCGCGATCAGCGCCCCCACCTGCTCCGGCCTCAACCCGGCGACCGACGCGGCCTCGCGCCAGGTGAACCACACCACGAGGCGCCCGAGCAGCCACCAGCCGAGAGCCACGATGAAGCCGTAGCCGAACCGCAGCCGGCCGGGGTCGACCTCCCGGCCGTGCGCCCAGTGCGCAGCGAGCCATGCCCCCTCCTGCCGGAATCGCTCCGGCAGGCGGCCCCGGAGCGGTCCCCCCGTGACGACGACCACGAGGAGGACGCCGACCAGCGCCCACGCGGCCTCGTAGACCTGGCTCGGCTGGGCCGGGACGGCCGGCAACGACGACAGCCAGGGGCCGGGCCCGGTGAACGCGAGGGCCAATCCTCCGTCCCATGGCGCGCCCTGGCCCCCGCCACCGAGGAGATAGGCCAGCTTGCCGAGCCCGATGGCGACCAGCAGCGGCACCGCGGCGACGTCGAGCCAGCGGCGTGCCGGGATCTCGAGGAGCCGGCACATGTACGCGACGGCAAGGGTCGAGCCGAGGACCGCTCCCAGCAGCGAGAGGCTGCCCTGCGCCGGGTCGAGGAGGGCACCGGGATGGATCCGGTAGTAGTCGGGGTAGTCGAGGGCCAGCACGAGGCGGCCTCCCACGATCGCGCCGGGGACGGCGGCCAGGACCAGGAACAGGAGGTCGTCCAGGCGCAGCCGCGAGACCCCGGCGCGGCGGCCGGCGGCACGGGCGAGCACCGCCGCGACCAGCAGCGCGACGACGAAGGCGGCCGCCAGCCCGAGCGTCTCCCAGCGAACCGCGAGTTGTCCCGCATGGAGCGTGGGGTCGAAGTCGAGCGTCACGATCGCCGGCGTCACGGAAGCCTCAGGGTGTCGCGTCGGGGCGCGCGCGGGCGCCGGGCGGCGTCGGGACGACCATCGGCGGTAGTGTAGTCGGCGAACGGAGGACGATGACGACACGACCTGCCCCGGAGCTCATCCTGCACGGCGGACCGATCCTGCCCATGAACGGCGCGGCGGCGGGCGAGGGACGCGCCTCGGCCCGGGCACGCGGCGAGGCGCCGGGCGAGGGACGCGCCCCGGCCCGGGTACGCGGCGAGGCGGCGGTGGAGGCGGGGCCGCCGCGCGCGATCGCGATCGGCGGCGGGGTGATCGTCGCGGTCGGTGACGAGGCCGACGTGCTCGCGCTCTCGCGCCCGGGGACGCGGCTGGTGGACCTCGCCGGGGCCGCCGTCCTGCCGGGCTTCCAGGACCAGCACGCGCATCCGCTCCCGGAGGGCGTGCAGGCGGGCTGGCTCGACCTGACGAAGGCGCCCGACCTGCGAGCGGCGCTGCGGCTCCTGGCAGGCGCCGCGGAGCGAGCGCGCTCGTCGGTCGAGTCCGAACCATGGATCGAGGCCTGGTACCACCCGGCGGCCTGGCGGGATGATCGCCATCCCACGCGGGACGAGCTGGACCGGGTGGTCCCGGACGTGCCGGTGCTGCTCCACCACGGCAGCGGTCACGCGGCGCTCGGCAACTCGATGGCGCTCGCGTATGCCGGGATCACCGCCGGCCGACCGGACCCGTCCGGCGCCACGATCGAACGGGATGCCTCCGGCGAGCCGACCGGGATGGTGCGGGGATCCGACCCCGTCGCCCCGTTCGCGGCCGTGCTCCCGGGCCTCACCCCCGAGACGCTCCGCCAGGCAGTTCGCCGCGTCGCCACGCGGCTCTCCGCGGCAGGGGTCACCAGCGTCGCGGACGCCCACGTCGGCTCCCTCGTTGACCCGGTCTCGGAGCTGGCCGCGTACGCCGGCGCGGCGCTCGACGGGGACCTGCCCCAGCGGCTCACGGCCATGCCGGGCCTGGCGCGCCTCGCGCGGGTCGACGAGGATCCGCCGACGCCGGACGACATCGCCGCGCTCATCCCGCCGGACGTGCGGGACCGCGTGCGGGCGGGCCCCGCGAAGTTCTTTGCCGACGGCGCCCTCAGCACCGGGGACGCGTGGCTCCGCTCGCCCTATGCCGACGCGGCCGCCAGGCCGCCGTACCTTGCGCTGGGCAGGCCCGCGCATGAGCCCGCTGAGCTCACCGAGCGCCTGCGGCGCGCGCACCTCGCCGGCTGGCAGCTTGCGACGCACGCCATCGGGGACGCGGGGGCGGCGCTGGTGCTGGACGCGTACCGGCAGGTGCTCGCGGCGGCACCGCGGGCCGACCACCGCCACCGGGTCGAGCACGCCATGCTCCTGGCCCCGGATCTGCTGCGCGCGGCCGTCGATCTCGAGGTGATCGCGATGCTGCAGCCCGAGTTCGTGGCCGTCACCGGCGACGTCTACCTGGCCCGGCTCGGCGAGAGCCGCACCGTGGACCTCTACCCCTACCGGCGCTGGATCGACGCGGGGCTGCGGGTGGCGTTCTCGAGCGACCGCCCGTTCTCGCCGGGGGCGCCGCTCGACGGTATCCGTGCCGCCTTCCGGCTGTCCGGTCCGTCCGGCCGGCGCATGAACGACGATCGCGGCCCGACCATCGACGAGGCGCTGCGGGCCTGGACATCGGACGCCGCGTGGGCGGCGCGCGATGAGCGGCGCACGGGCCGGCTCGCACCCGGCCTCGCCGCCGACCTGGTGATCCTGTCGGCCGACCCGACCGCCGTGCCCGCGGAACGCTGGGCGGCGGGCGACGACGGGATCGAGGTGCTGGCGACGCTGGTCGGCGGGAGCGCCGTGTTCGGGGCCGACGCCCTGGGCTGACCCGCTACGAGAGCGTGGCGAGCTTCTCGACCAGCTCCTTCACGGCCGCCGCGGAGTGGTCGAACTGCCGGCGCTCGTCGTCGCTCAGCCCGACCTCCACGATCTCGACGACGCCGCCCCGGCCGAGGCGGACCGGCACGCCCACGAACAGCCCCTGGACGCCGTACTCGCCGTCGAGGTAGGCCGCGCACGGCAGGATCTTCTGCCGGTCCTCCAGGATCGCGTCGATCATCTCGCCGGTCGCCGCGCCCGGCGCGTAGTACGCGCTGCCGCTCTTGAGCAGCGCCACGATCTCGGCGCCGCCGTCCCGCGTGCGCTGGACGATCCGCTCGATCTGCTCCTGCGACAGCAGCTGGGTGATGGGCACCCCGCCGACGGTGCAGTAGCTGGGCACCGGGACCATGGTGTCGCCGTGGCCGCCGAGCACGAACGCGCTGGTGTTCGCCGGCGAGACGCCGAGCTCCATGGCCACGAAGGTGCGGAAGCGGGCGGAGTCCAGCACGCCGGCCATGCCGATCACCCGCGACGGCGGGAAGCCGCTCGCCTTGAGCGCGACGTGGCACATCGCGTCGAGCGGGTTGGTGACCACCACGATGACGGCGTCCGGCGACACCTTCGCGGCCTGCTCCACCACCCCGCCCACGATCTGCGCGTTCTTCGCGAGCAGGTCATCCCGGCTCATGCCCGGCTGGCGCGCCAGGCCGGAGGTCACCACGATCACCGCGGAGCCGGCAGTGTCGGCGTAGTCGTTGGTCCCGGTGACGCTGACGTCGTAGCCCAGGATGGGTGCGGCCTCGGCGAGGTCCAGGGCCTTGCCCTGAGGCAGCCCGGGGACGATGTCGAGCAGGACCACGTCGGCGAGACCGGTCTCCACGACGCGCTGGGCGACGGTGGCGCCCACGTTGCCGGCGCCGATGACGGTGACCTTCCTGCGGGGCGCGCGAGTGTACGGCACGTGCCATTCCCTCTTGCTGAGATGCTGATCGGGCGGGGGGATGCGATCGGCCGAATTCTACGCGCGACGCGGGTTGCCGCCCGGCCGCGGCACAGGTCCGCCATACTCGGGGGGACGCGGACATCTCCCGGTGGACGAGGACGAGGACGAGCAGGCAGGCATGAGCAACCCGGAGCGCCCGACGGGGCAGGTGGACTGGCGACCGGAGACGCTGACGGTGCACGCCGGGCAGGAGCCCGACCGCGAGACCGGCGCCGTCGCCCCGCCGATCTACCAGACCAGCACCTTCGCGCAGGACGGCGTGGGCCGGCCGCGCGACGGGTGGGAGTACGCCCGCACCGGCAACCCCACCCGGTCCCGCCTGGAGCGGGCGGTCGCGGATCTGGAGGCGGCGGCCCACGGCCTCGCCTTCGCGAGCGGGTCGGCCGCCACCGCAGCCGTCGCGCAGCTCGTGCTGCCCGGCGAGGAGCTGCTCGTCGCCGACGACGTCTACGGTGGCACGTTCCGCTACTTCGAGCGGGTGCTGCGCCCGACCGGTGTCCTCACCCGGTACGTGGACCTGTCCCGCGACCCGGCGGGCACGCTGGACGCCGCCTGCACGGACCGCACCCGGATGGTCTGGATCGAGACCCCCTCGAATCCGCTGCTGAAACTGGTGGACATCCGGGCGGTGGCGGGCGGCCTCGCCCCTCGCCCGGGTGCCCGCGGCGAGCGGCCCATCCTGGTGGTCGACAACACGTTCGCCACGCCGCTCTCCCAGCGGCCGATCGGGCTCGGCGCGGACATCGTCGTGCACAGCGCCACGAAGTACCTGGCGGGGCACTCGGACGTGGTGAGTGGCGCCGTGGTGACCTCGCGGCCCGACCTCGCCGAGCGGCTGGCGTTCCTGCAGAACGCGGCCGGGGCGGTGCCGGGGCCGTTCGACTGCTTCCTCGTCCTGCGCGGCCTGCGCACGCTCGCCCTGCGCATGGAACGCCACGCATCGAACGCCCTCCGGGTGGCGGAAGCGCTGGCCGGCCGGGACGACGTCGACCTGGTCCGCTATCCGGGGCTGGTGTCCGGCCCTCACCGGCATCCCCAGGCGGACCTCGCCGCGGCGCAGATGCGGTACGCGGGGGGGATGGTGAGCTTTGCCCCGGCCGCGCGGGACGGCCGGACCGCTGAGGAGCGCGCCCGGCGCTTCGCCGAGGGCACGCGGATCTTCGCCCTGGCCGAGTCGCTGGGGGGCGTCGAGTCGCTGGTCGAGGTCCCGCTCGCCATGACCCACGCCGCATCGGCCGGATCGGCGCTCGAAGTCCCCGCGGCGCTGGTGCGGCTGTCGGTGGGCGTCGAGCATCCCGACGACCTCGTCGACGACGTCGTCCGCGCCCTGGACGAAGCGTGACCCGACAGGTCCCGGGTGCCGAGCCGCCGGAGCGTCTGCCGGCCCTGGTCCCCTGGCCCGTTCGACCGGAACCGCGCCGGCCGGGCGCCGTGGTCCTCGACCTCGACGGGACCCTGGTGGACACGGTCGCGCTGCGCGTCGCCGCCTGGGGGGCGGCCTTCGGAGAGCTCGGGATGGAGGTCGAGCCGCAGGCCCTGCGCCGGTGGATCGGCGCCGACGGGCACCTGGTGGCGCGGGCCGGAGCGCAGATGGCCGGGCGCGAGATCGACGACGAACTGGCCGACCGGATCGACCACCGCTCGGGCGAGCACTTCAACCACCTGAACGCGACACCGCGCCCGCTGCCCGGG
>DAIDTV010000035.1 GCA_027457005.1 Chloroflexota bacterium | reverse complement strand
GGACGTGGAGGGCGTTCGGCGTGGCTGCGCCAACCTCGCGGCGCAGATCGAGGTCGTGCGCCTGTACGGCGTGCCGGTGGTGGTGGCCATCAACAGCTACCCGACCGACACGCCCGCGGAGGTCGAGGCGATCCGCGGGGCCGCGATGGCGGCGGGCGCACGGGGGGTGGCCGTGGCGGACCACTTCGCACGGGGAGGCGCCGGCGCAGAGGTGCTCGCCCGCGAGGTCTGGGACGCGGCCGTCGAGGGTGCCCCGGACTTCCGCTTCCTCTACCCCGACGAGCTCTCGCTGCGGGAGAAGATCGAGGCGATCGCGGTGCGGGTGTACGGCGCGTCGGGCGTGGATGAGCTCCCCGCGGCCACGAAGGCACTCGACGCGTACGAGGCACTCGGCTTCGGCGGCCTGCCGGTGTGCATGGCCAAGACCCACCTGTCGCTCAGCCACGACCCGGCCCGCAAGGGGCGCCCGTCCGGGTTCCGGGTCCCGATCCGGGAGGTCCGCCTCTCCGCCGGGGCGGGCTTCGTGACCCCGCTGCTGGGCGAGATGCGGACCATGCCGGGGCTGCCGTCCCACCCGGCGGGGGAGAAGATCGACATCGATGAGAACGGCGAGATCGTCGGCCTGTTCTGAGGCAGGCCGCGCGCGAGGGCAGCGGCGGGTCGGCCCCGCCAGCACGAGGAGACGATGATGGCAGATGCACCGGTCTCTGCCGCCGACCTGCAGGGGTTCCACCTCTTCGCCGGCCAGCCCGAGCCCGACCTGGCGGGGCTCGCGTCGGCCGCCCGCTACCGACGCCTGGCCGACCGCGAGGTGCTGGCGGTGCGTGGCGAGCGTGCGACCGACGTCGCGCTGGTCGTGTCCGGCCGGATCGCCCTCTACGTGGAGCACGAGGGCCGGCCCGTGCTGGTCATGACCCTGGGGCCGGGCGACATGCTCGGCTGGTCGATCCTGCGGGAGGATCCGGCCGCGCTCACCACCGCCCGCTCTTCCGGGCCGACCGAGCTGATCGAGATCCCCGCGGAGCGGCTGCTCGACGCGGCCACCGGCTGCACGCCCATGGCCCAGACCCTGGTCCGGCGGCTTTTCGGGATCGCCGCCGACGACCTGGAGGCCACCCGCGCCCAGCTGCTGCGATTGGGCCGGGAAGGGCTGATCACCGCCGGTTGACCCGGTTCCCGGGCACGCTATGCTCCGCCCCACGATGGCATGGCACCAGGCGTCGTTCGGGCCCTTCCCACCGGGCGGGCTCCAGGCGCTCGCGCCGCACGTGACGGCCTACTACACCGAGGCGTACCCGTGCTCCAACGCGGCCGTCGTGCGGGGCACCGAGGCGACCCTGGTCTTCGACGCCACGCTGTTGCGCCAGGCGCGGGTCCTCCGGCATGCCGTCGACGCGGCCCCACCGCCACTGCGCGAGCTGGTGATCTCGCACTCCCACAACGACCACGCCCACGGCGCGATGCATTTCGCTCCGCCCGCGCGGACCTGGGCGTCGCGCTTTGCTCGCGATCGCCTGGCCTACTGGGCCACACGGGACCTCGAGCCGTTCGCCGAGGAGATGCGGGCGCTGAACCCCGAGCTCGCCGCGGAGTACGCGGAGGTCCGCATCGTGGTGCCCGACCGGATCGTCGAGGGCCGGGCGGTGATCGAGCTGGGCGGCGGGGTGCGCGTCACGCTGCACTCGGAGGCGCTGGCCCACACGGCCGGCGACCTGTGGGCCATGGTCGAGCCGGACGGCATCGTCCTGTGCGGCGACCTCTGGTTCAACGGCCACGAGCCGTACCTGGGGAACGGCTCGGCGGAAGGATCGCTGACGGCGCTCCGACACCTGCGCGAGTCGGGCGCCGCCGTCTTCCTCCCCGGCCACGGCCCGGCGGGGCAGATCGCCGCGGACCCGGACGAGCCGATGGGCCGCTACTGCCGGTGGGTGATGGAGCGCACGTCCGAAGGGCTGGCGCGCGGGCTCTCCGGCGAGTCGCTCCGCGCCGCCGTCCGGGCCGAGTTCATGGCGCAGCGCGACCGCCACGGGGGCATCCGGTTCATCAACGAGTGGCCGTCGTTTCTCGAGGACGCGGTCGAGGCGACCGAGGAGGAGCAGCGATCGACGGCCGGGTGAGCGTGACGATCGCCCGCGAGACGGGCGCCGGCGGCGGCGACGTGGGCCGGCTCCTGGCGGACCGCCTGGGGGCGGACCTGGTGGACGGCTCCCTGATCGACGAGGTCGCCCGGCGCCTGCAGCTGCCGCGGGAGGAGGTCGAGGGCGAGGACGAGCAGCCGCGCTCCCTGATCGGCCGGCTGCTGCGCGGCATGGCGCTGGCGGAGGGCCCCATCGGCACCGAGACGGCGCTGGGCGAGGCGGTTCCGGGCGACCCGCACGACGCGGTGGTGGCCCTGACCGCCCAGGTCATCCGCGAAGCCGCCCGCGCCGGCAACGTGGTGATCGTGGGCCGCGGTGCCTGCTTCGTGCTGGCGGACCGGCCCGACGCGATCCACGTGTTCCTCTGCGCGCCGGTCGAGGTGCGCGTGCGCCGGCTGGTCTCGCTGTGGAACACCGACGAGGCCACGGCCCGCCGCCGCCTGCTTGCCGACGATGCCAGGCGCCGCGCCTACGTGCGCGAGGTCCATGACCGCGAGTGGCGGGACCCACTCAACTACGACCTGTCGATCAACACCGGCCGGGTCGGCTTCGAGGACGCCGCCGCGATCATCCTGGCGCTCGCCGCGAGGCGCCGGCTCCTCACCCCTCGGTGAGGATCGTCCGTGCCACCCGCCTCGCGAGCGTCATGACGGTGACCATGGGGTTGACGCCCGACGCGGTCGGGAAGAGCGAAGCGTCGGCCACGTACAGGCCCCGGATCGTGCCGCCCGCCGTGTCCGACCGGACCCGGCCCCACGGGTCGCAGGCGCTGCTCCGCGGGTTCGACCCCGCGCGCGCCGTGCCCATCTGGTGGGCCGAGAAGAGGAAGCCCCGGTTCGGCGAGAAGTCGAAGGCGGCAAGCTCGCGGAGATAGGCGTTCCATGCATGCGGCGCCACCGCGGGCCCGCCGCCGCCGGCACCCACCGGGCCGGTCAGGGTCGCCGTGAGCGACAGCGACCTCGTCGGGGTGCCCAGCGCCAGCACCTCGAGCGCGCCCGCCGCGCGGGCCAGCCGGGCCATCTCCACGAGCGCCCGGCGCGCGGTCCGCACGTCCGGTGGCGCCAGGCGGTACTCGATGCGGACCCTGCCCGAGCGCGTCGGCCGCACGCGGCCCGATCCCTGGTCGCGCACGATACCGATGAACGGCGCGTAGGAGCGCGCACGGGCCATCCACACCGCGTGGTCGGCCGCGCCCGCCCAGGGGAAGGCCATGGCGATCAGCCCGGGGTGCCCGGGGGCCGACTCGATGAGGAAGCCACCGTGGGCGGGGCCGTGGTGCTCCCGGTCCGCGCTTCCCGGCCGCAGGAACTGGTTGCAGCTCGCGGCCTGCATCGTCCCGCGCCACATCTCGACCGGCCAGGGCATCCGCCCGGCGACCACCGCCACCGGGTGCAGCCGCAGGTTCGAGCCGACCGCGGGGTGGGTCACCCCGCTCCTGGTCAGCACGGCGGGCGTGCGGAGGGTCCCGGCCGCGACCACCACCTGCCGGGCGTGCACGGTGAACGGCCGGACGGATCCGTCGGGGAGCTCGACCCGGCCGGTCACCCCCGCGGCTCTCCCCTGCTCCATCACCACGCGCTCGACCGCCGCACGGACCAGGAACCGGGCCCCGTGCCGTGCCGCCGTGGCGAGGTGGGCGCGCGGCCCCGATCGCTTCGCGCCACGCCGGCAGCCGAAGCCGCAGGCGCCGCAGTCCCCGCACCGGTCCGCGTCCCGCATCAGCGGTGCCGCGTCCCAGCCGAGTCCGGCCGCGCCGTCGAGGATGGCGCGGTCCTTGGGCGGGATCCCGGGGGACGGCGCAACGCCCAGCTCGGACTCCAGCGCCGCGACGTCGGCGGCCGTCACGGGCCCGTCGAACCCCTCGAGTCCGTGCCGGGCAGCCCATTCGGCACGGAGCCCCTCCGGCGGCGCGAAGCAGGTCGCCCAGTTCACGACCGTGCCGCCGCCCAGCGTGGAGCCGGCCAGGATCGCCACGCCGAGATCGGTCGTCGCGGTCAGGCCGCGGTCCAGGTAGAGGCGATCGAACCCGTCCAGCTCGCGGCCGGTCATCCCGGCCTCGGGCAGGTACGCGCCGGCCTCGATCACCAGCACGTCGCGGCCCGCGGCGGCCAGCACCGCCGCGACCACGCCGCCGCCCGCGCCGCTCCCCACGATCGCGACATCCGCCTCCAGGGCGATGGGCCCCATCGCCCGCGCCAGCGGCGCGGCAGCCTGCGGCCCGGCAGCCTCGGGCGCGGGTGCGGCAGCCTCGGGTGCGGCAGCCTCTGGCGCGGCCACCTCCAGCGTGCGGATCGCCGGAAGCTCCTCCGTGACGGGCTCGTCGACCGGCCGGTAGCCCATGCGGCCCCAGAGCACGTTGCCGTCTCCCCCCGCCGGCCCGGGATCGGCGTACGCGAGGAAGCATGCCAGCCGCTTCAGCGTCTGGAAGGCGGTGCGCCGCTGCGGCACACGGCTGGTGGCCCACCGGAGGAGCATCGCCTCGCGCCGCTCGGCCGGCACGTCGCGGAAGCGCACCGCGCCGTGGCCGAGGAGCGCGTTCGCCGGCCGGCTGTCGAACGCCCGCAGCACCAGGCGGAGCATGCGCAGGTCGGCCGGATCGGCCACCTCCGAAAGCAGCGTCGCGGCCATCCTCGAGCGGCGGATGGCGCCACCCGGCACGAACGTCTCGAAGATCGCCGCCAGGCGCGCGAGGTCGGCCGTCGACCAATCGGGCGGAGCCACGGGCTCGGCAGGTCGCCCCGCCGCGGGGCCGGGCGCGATCACGCGACCAAGGACCGCTCGGGCCGGACGAAACCGGGGCGCCCGACGGTCACCCGCGCTCGAACCCCTGTGCCGGGACCGGCGGGCAGCGCAGGGGGCGGTCCTCTCGGTAGCCCAGCAGGTAGTCGGCCTGGATCAGCGTATGGAGCTGGCTGGTTCCCTCGTAGATCACGGCCGCCTTGGAGTTGCGCAGGTAGCGCTCCACCGGGTAGTCGCTCGAGTAGCCGTAGGCGCCGTGGACCTGGATCGCGTCCAGCGCCGACTGCACCGCGTGCTCGGTGCAGAACCACTTGGCCAGGCTCGTCTCCCGTGTGCTGCGCAGACCCCGGTTCTTCAGAGCGGCCGCCTGCCAGCACAGCAGCCGGCCCGCTTCGATCCCCTGGCCCATCTTGGCGATCATCTGCTTGACCAGCTGGTGCTGGCCGATCTCGCGCCCGAAGGTGTGCCGTTCGTGGGCGTACTTGACCGAGGAGTCGAGGCACGCCTGGGCCAGCCCCACCGCCCCGCTCGCCACCGTGTAGCGGCCCTGGTCGATGGCGCTCATGGCGATCACGAAGCCCTCGCCCTCCTCGCCCACCCGGTTCTCGACCGGGACGCGGACCTGGTCGAAGAAGAGGGTGCCGGTGTTCCCGGCGTGGATCCCCATCTTGCCGTGGATGGTCCCGGTGCTGAAGCCGGGCATGCCGCGCTCGACGATGAACGCGGTGATGCCGCGGTGCCCCAGCGCGCGGTCCAGGGTGGCGAAGACCAGGAAGTGGTCGGCCACGTCGGCCAGGCTGATCCAGATCTTGGAGCCGTTGAGCACGTACGCGTCGCCGTCACGGCGGGCGCTCGTCTGCAGGTTCGCGGCGTCGGTGCCCACCCCGGGCTCGGTGAGGCCGAAGGTGGCGATCTTCTCGCCCCGCGCCTGTGGCACCAGGAAGCGGCGCTTCTGCTCCTCGGTTCCCCACTGCAGGAGCGTCAGCGAGTTCAGTCCGACGTGGACGCTCATGATCACGCGGAACGCCGTGTCGGCCCGCTCGAGCTCCTCGCACAGGAGCCCGAAGCTGACGTAGTCCAGCCCGGGGCCGCCGCACGCCTCCGGGATCGGGGCGCCCAGGAAGCCCAGCTCGCCCATCTTCGCGAAGACCTCGCGGTGCACCTCGCCCCGCTCGTCCCACTCGCGGATGTAGGGCAGGATCTCCGCCTCGGTGAACTCCCGGGCGCTCTGCTGCACCAGCCGCTGCTCCGGGCTCAGGGTGAGGTCGATCACGGGCGGCGATCCTTTCGCGAGCTGTCCGGGCGCTGCGCTGGGACCGGGCCGGGGAGACGGGCGGGCAGCCTCCGTATTGTATGAGGGCGCACGTCCGGCCAGGCCGCCATGGCGATCTGTCAGGCGCGCCCTTCGCGAGCGGATCGGGGTTGACCGTAGTAGGCGCCGGGGCCGTGCTTGCGTCGGAAGTGCCGGTCGAGCAGCGCCTCCGAGATCGGTTCGGCGTCGGGGCGGATGGCCAGCGTATGGATCGCGATCCTGGCGACCTGCTCCAGGGCGATCGCGTTGACCAGCGCCTCCTCGGGAGTTGCGCCCCAGGTGAACGGCCCGTGGCTCGCGTCCAGGCAGGCAGGTACCTCGGCGGGATCGATCCGGCCCGAGGCGAAGCGCTCCACGATGACGCGCCCGGTGTTGAGCTCGTAATCCGTCGCGATCTCCTCGCTCGTGAGCGCCCGCGTGACCGGCACCGGGCCGTGGAAATGGTCGGCGTGGGTGGTCCCGAGGCAGGGGATCTCGCGCCGTGCCTGTGCCCACGCGGCCGCGTGTGCCGAGTGGGTGTGCACCACGCCCCCGGCCTCGGGGAAGCTGCGGTACAGGAGCAGGTGGGCGGGCGTGTCGGACGAGGGCCGTCCGTCGCCCTCGACCACCCGGCCATCCTCGAGGGCGACGACCACGATGTCCTCGGGGCGAAGCGTCGCGTAGTCCACGCCGCTCGGTTTGATCGCGACGATGCCACCACCGCGATCGATGCCGCTGGCGTTGCCGAACGACAGCACCACCAGGCCCGCCTCCACGAGGCCGCGGTTCGCCTCGCAGACGCGCTCCCTCAGCTCCGCGTATCGCATGCCCGATCCTCCCCTCGCCCGGCCCCCGCGAACGTTCAGCCCAGCGCCTTCACCGCCTCGCGCTCGATGGCGAGTCCCCTCCTGTGGCGCGCGAAGAACGCCTCGAAACCCTTCACGTCGTCCGGGTCGGGCCTGACGGGCCGGCCGATGCTCCCGGCGATCCGCTCGTCGAGGTAGTCGGGCAGCGACTGCCCGGCCTCGGCGTCGAGCATGTAGGCGGCCAGCACGGCCATGCCCCAGGCCCCTCCCTCGCCGGCGGTGGCGGGGATGCTGACGGGGACGTTGAGCGCGGCGGCCATCATGCGCTGCCCGGTGTCGCCACCCTTGAAGAAGCCGCCGTGGCCGCGGATCTCCTCGATGACGACCCCCTCCTGCTCGGTGAGGATGTCCATGCCGGTCCGCATGGCACAGAGCGAGGCGTAGTACATCGCCCGCACGAAGTTCTCCAGGGTGAACCTGCTGTCCTGGTTCCGCGCAAACAGCGGCCGGCCCTCGGTGAAGCCGGTCATGTGCTCGCCCGAGACGTAGTTGATGGAGAGGAGCCCGCCCGCGTCCGGGTCTCCCTGCACCGCGAGCGGCAGGAGCTTGCCGTAGAGGTCCTCGAGCGACGCCTCGGCGCCCAGCGCCCTGGCCACCTGGCCGAAGAGGGTGATCCAGGCGTCGAGGTCGGAGGACCCGTTGTTGGAGTGGGCCATGGCCACCGGACTGCCGTCCGGCGTGACCACGATGTCGATCTCCTCGTGGACGCGGGCCAGGCTCTTCTCCAGCACGATCATCGCGAACACCGAGGTGCCGGCGGAGACGTTCCCCGAGCGCGGGCGCACGGCGTTGGTGGCGACCATGCCCGTGCCCGCGTCACCCTCGGGAGGGCACAGGGGGATGCCGGCCGGGAGTCTGCCCGAAGGGTCTAACAGCTTCGCGCCTTCGGCGGTGAGCTTCCCGGCCGGGCGGCCGGCGGGCAGGACGGCGGGGAGGATGTCCCGGAGCGTCCAGCCCAGCTGGCGCGGCGCGACGAGGGCGTCGAACTTCGCCATCCGCGCGGCGTCCCAGTCACCGCTGCGCGGGTCGATGGGGAACATGCCCGAGGCCTCGCCCTCGCCCATCCTGTGCTCGCCGGTGAGCTTCCAGTGGACGTATCCGGCCAGCGTGGTGAGGTGGGCGATCCGCGGCACGTGCGGCTGCTCTTCCAGGATGGACTGGTACAGGTGGGCGATGCTCCAGCGCTGTGGCACGGCGAAGTCGAGGAGCGGGGTCAGCTCGGCGCAGGCCCTGCCGGTGATGTTGTTCCGCCAGGTGCGGAACGGCACCAGCAGCTTCCCTTCGACGTCCAGGGCCACGTACCCGTGCATCATCCCGCTGATTCCCATGGCCGCGACCGCCCCCAGCTCGAGGGAGTAGCGGGCGCGCACGTCCTGGACCAGCGACGCGTAGCAGGCGACCAGGCCCTTCCAGACGTCCTCCATGTCGTACGTCCAGACGCCGTCCCTGAGCTGGTTCTCCCAGGCATGCGAGCCCGATGCCAGCGGCGTCGTGTCGGGCGCGATGAGGGACGCCTTGATGCGGGTCGAGCCGAGCTCGATCCCGAGGATCGCGCCGCCCGACCGGATCAGTTCCGCCGTACTACCCCGTTGCTGGTTCACCCGGATCCTCCTCGGCACGTGCCGGCCGTGCGCGCCGCCGGCTCGGCGCCCCATCGTCGTCTCGCCGCCTCTTCGCCGTCTCAGCGCCCCGGCGCCGGCCCCGATGACCCCCGGACGACAAGCGACGGCCGCAGCACCAGCGCGAGCTCGGTCTCGCCGCCGGGAGCGCCGTCCTCGTCCAGTACGAAACGAATAGCGGCGGCCACCATCTCGACCAGCGGCATGCGGATGGTGGTCAGCGCCGGTACCGTGCAGGATGACAGCGAGATGTCGTCGAAGCCGACGATCGAGACGTCCTCGGGCACGCGCCGCCCCTCGCGGTACGCGCCGTGCAGGGCACCGATCGCCTGCACGTCCGTCGAGGCCAGCACCGCGGTCGGGGGCCGGGACAGGCTCATCAGCCGGGCAAGCGCGAGCGCGGCCTCGGCCGGATCGTTCGGTGCGTGCTGGATGTATCCGTCCGGCAGCAGGATGCCCCTCTGTGCCAGGTAGTCGACGAAGGTGGCCTGGCGCTCGTGGATGTCCCCGAGCGATCGCCCGGCGATGAACGCAACGTCCCGATGGCCGAGGTCCCACAGGTGGTCAAGCGCCGCGGTGACCCCGGCGCGATTGTCCACGTTGACGCTCCCGATGTGGGGCAGGGCCGTGCCCTGCCACAGGGCGACCACCGGCACGTGCGTCTCCCGCAGGTCCTCTAGCAGGCGCGGCTGCTCGCTGGTGTCACCCAGCAGCATGATCGCGTCGACGTGGCGGGTCTCCAGCACGGCCCGGAGGGCGATCGCCTCGTCCGCGCGACCGTGCGCGTGACCCAGCACCACGTTGTACCCGCGGGCCCGCGCCTCCTCCGAGATCGCGTCGATGGCGCCCGCGAAGAACGGATCGGTGATCTCCCGCACGATGACGCCCAGCAGCATCGTGCTCGCCCCGCGCAGGCCGCGCGCGAGCGGGTTGGGCCGGTAGCCGAGACGACCGGAGACGGCCATCACCCGCGCGCGGGTCGCCGGCGCGATCGGAATGGCCGACTCGGTACCGCTCAGCACGCGCGACACGGTGCTCTGGGAGACGCCCGCTGCCTCGGCGATGTCCCGCATCGTGACGATGCGCGTGGATCCCGGTGACCGGGCCGCTCGCCTCGCCTCGCCCGCACCACTCAACGTCGACCTCCCGCGTGCCCGCCGGATGTGCTGAGAAGCATTGACAGCATACCATTGACCGCATAGGATTTCAGCCGGTCGGTTCCGTCGTGAGTCGTCGACCGGTGCGGTGTCGCGGGCCTTCCCGCTGACCGCCACGGCCACGCGGCGGCCGGGCCACGGCCACCCGCCGCGGTGGCACGGGGGACGGAGGAAGGGCGCGCGTCTGCGGCAGGCGCCACGCGCAGGGGTTCGGGGACAGCAGTGTGAAGGCCCTCGATCAGTACGAAGTCTGGCTGATTACGGGCAGCCAGCATCTCTACGGACCAGGCGTGCTCGCACAGGTCGCGGAGCACGCCCAGCGGATCGCCCGTGGACTCGACGAGGCAGCGGACATGCCCGTCCGGGTCGTGCCACGGCCGGTGCTCACGACGGCCGAGTCGATCCGGGCGATGGCCCTCGAGGCGAATGCCAGTCCGAATTGTGTCGGCCTGATCGCCTGGATGCACACGTTCTCGCCGGCCAAGATGTGGATCGCCGGTCTCCAGGCACTGCAGAAGCCACTCGCCCACCTGCACACGCAGTACAACCGCGATCTGCCCTGGGCCGGGATCGACATGGACTTCATGAACCTCAACCAGTCGGCCCACGGAGACCGGGAGTTCGGGTACCTCGAGACACGCCTCGGACTGAACCGGACCACGGTCGTCGGGCACTGGCAGGACCCCGACGTGATCGCCCGCCTGGCGACCTGGACACGCGCGGCCAGCGCGTGGCACGAAGCCCACGAGCTTCGCATCGCCCGGTTCGGCGACAACATGCGCGACGTCGCGGTGACCGAGGGCGACAAGGTCGAGGCGCAGCGCAAGTTCGGGTTCGCGATCAACACCTGGGGCGTGGGGGACCTGGCAGCGGCGATCGACGCGGTGCCCGAAGCGGATGTCGATGCGCTGGT
>DAIDTV010000034.1 GCA_027457005.1 Chloroflexota bacterium | reverse complement strand
ATCGAGGAGCACGCGAGGCACTCTCTGTTCGGATGAGCGCCCTCCAGGGCGACGTGGTCTGGAGGCGTGCCATACAGGTCGTCCATCCTCGCTGCGCCGGGCTCGCTGTCCACAAACGCCGCGACAGACCGTCCCTGCGCCATCAGCGACACCGGCCGTGGGACCCGTTCGAATGGATACGCCGCGCACAGGCATGATTGCGCTTCCTCGTACGCGCGCCGCTGATATGCTCGACCTACCGTGAGCCGGGTCTCCCTCCGCACCCGCGTCTTCCTCGCGCTGGCGACGGTGGCGCTGCTCCCCGTGCTGGTGTTCGGCGTGGTGGCGGTCTGGCGTTCCTCGACCTCCGCCACCGAGCAGCAGCAGGCGGCAACGCTCAACCTGGTGCGACTGGCGGCGGCCGACCTGCCCCGCCTCCAGGCTCCCGATCCCTTGACCGCCGCACGGCTGGCCGCCCTCACCGGCGGAAGCGTGACCGTCTTCGGGCTCGACGGGGCGGTGCGGGCCCAGGCCGGTCCGGACGCCATCGACGCGCTGCCGGCAGCGCCGGGAGCGGCCGCGTCCGCTTCCGACGGGTTCGCCACCAGCGTCGCCGGGACCGTTGCGGCGGTGGTGCCGCTCCTGGGCTCGTCCGGTCAGCCTATCGGCTACCTGGCGCTGGCCCAGCCGCTCGGTGGGACGCCCGACGTGGGAGTCGTCCTCGCGGCGGCCCTGGCGATAACGATCCTTTGGGCGGTGTTCCTCAGCTTCGTGCTCGCCCGCGGCCTGATCCACCAGATGCGCGAGCTGACCATCACCCTGGACCGGCTGCAGGCCGGCGACCTCTCCGCGCGGATCGTGGCACCTGCCGACGACGAGCTGGGGCGGCTGGCGGAGAGCCACAACCGGCTCGCGGCTGCGCTGGCCGCCCGGAACGAGTCGCTGCACCAGGTGCTCGAGGCGCTTGCGGCGCTGCCTCCGCGCGAGGGGATCGGGCCGCTGGTTGCGGCGGCGGAGCAGTCGGCCACGAGCGCGTTCGGGTTTCGGGCGGTCAAGGTCGTGCTGGCGGGCGACTCGGATGGCGCGAGTCGCGCGGCCGGAGTGAGCGGCGCTGCAGGGGCGAACGACGCGGACGGGGCTACCGGCGCGCCGGCTGTTCCCCAGTCGGACGAGCGGGTCCCAGGCGAGGCGTGGACGATCGTCACGCCGCTGCGGCTCGGGGACGACCAGGTCGGCTGGCTCAGCGCCGTGGTCCCGCCGATGCGCGACTGGGGCCCGGCCGATGCCGACCTGCTCGCGCTGTTCGGCAGCCAGCTCGCGGCCGCCGTGCGCAACGCAGAGCTCTACACCGCCGTGAGCTCCCTGTCCGAGCTCAAGAGCGAGTTCCTCAGGGGCGTCAGCCACAACCTGCAGACCCCGCTCACCAGCATCCGTGCCTTCGCCGAGCGGCTCGAGGCGCGTGACCACGATCCCGCGCTCCGGATCATCGTCGAGCAGACCGATCGGCTGACCAGGCTGGTGGCGCAGCTGCTGACCGTCTCGCGCCTGGAGGCGGGGATCCTCCATCCACGCGAGGAGGTGGTGGCACTGGCGCCGATGATCCGCCGGGCATGGGAGAGCCTCGGGCATGATGAGGTGCCGTTCTCACTCCAGGACGATTCGGCCGGCTGGCTGGCCCTCGCCGACCGGGACTGGGTCGACCAGGTGGTCTGGGCGCTGCTGGACAACGCGGTCAAGCACGGCGGTGGCCAGCCGATCGAGGTGGGGATCCGCGTGGAGCACGCGGGCGACGGCGCGGCGGCGCGCGCCGGGGACCACGCGGGCGAGGGCACCGGGGGCCAGTCGCCGAGCGGCCCATCCGTGGTCGACCGGCTCGTGGTGGCCGTCCGCGACCACGGACCGGGCGTGTCGGAGATCGCGCGCGAGCGCCTCTTCGATCGGTTCGCGACCGGAGCGGCGAACGGCGGGACCGGGCTCGGGCTCAACGTCGCGCGCGGATTGCTGCAGGCGATGGGCGGTTCGATCGTCGTGGAACACCCCGGCGACGGAGCGGCCTTCGTCTTCACGATCCCGGCCGAGCCCGCCGAGGAAGCCTGACCAGCGAGGTCAGGTGGCAGCCCCGGACCGGCGCCCGGAGACGGCACGGTAGACCGCGACGACGATGATCGCGCCGATCACCGCGATCACGACGCTCCCGATGTTGAGCCCGGTGACGGTGCCGAACCCCAGCACCGACGCGACGAGGCCACCGACGATCGCGCCTACGATCCCGATGACAATCGTCCCGATGACGCCCTCGCTGGATCCGATGATCACGTTGGCGATGAACCCGGCGATCGCGCCGAGGACGATCCAGGCGATGATGCCCATGCAGTCTCCCCTCCATTCCGTGCGCTGCGGGCCGGGTACAAGGATCGCCGTCCCGGACGGCAGGGGGACTACAGCATGTGCCGTGAAGCTTGCATTCAGGGCACGGGTCGCGAGACCATCCCTTCGTGACGGGACCACGGAGGCCGAGGGCGACGCGCGCCGGTACTGACACCGCGGCGGGTCGCGAGCGCGCGCGGCCGATGCCGTACGGCGGACCCCACGATCCGGGCGTCGCGGACGCCGCCGGGCGTGGCGCCGCGCTCGAGGACGCCGCATCCCAGTCGATCGCGGCCCCGTCAGGTGGATGGATCCGCGTGGGAACTGCGTCGTGGACGGATCCGACCATGACGGCCACGGGCGTCTTCTACCCGATCGACGCGCGTACCGCCGAGGATCGCCTCACCTTCTACGCGCACCAGTTCCCGATCGTGGAGGTCGACGCGACCTACTACGCGCTGCCGTCGCGGGCGACGTCGGAGCTGTGGGTGCGCCGCACGCCTCCCGATTTCACGTTCGACGTGAAGGCACACGCGCTGATGACCGGCCAGCCGACGGAGACCCGCCGGCTGCCGAAGGCGATCCGTGACGCGCTGCCCGCGGACCTGGCCGTGAAGCCCCGCCTCTACGGCAAGGATCTTCCCCCCGAGCTGCTCGACGAGGCCTGGCGCCTGTTCGCGGAGGGCATCGAGCCACTGCGCGCCTCCGGTCAGCTCGGATCGGTGCTGCTGCAGTACCCGCGCTGGGTGTTCCCCTCGTCCGAGGCACGCGACGGAATTCTCGAGGCGCGGGAGCGGCTCGGCGGCCTTGCCTGCGCCGTCGAGTTCCGCAGCGCCTCGTGGCTCAACGAGAAGAACGCCGAGCGGACGCTCCGCTTCCTCGCCGACCACGCGCTCCCGTACGTGATGGTGGACGGGCCGCAGGGGCTGCCCAGCAGCATGCCGCCGGTCGTGGCGGTCACATCGCCGGACCTGGCGATCGTGCGGTTCCACGGCCGGCGAGCGGAGACGTGGGAAGCGGCGGGCATCCCGACCGTGGAGCGCTTCCGCTACCTGTACAGCCGGGCCGAGCTCGCCGAGTGGGTCCCGCGCATCCGGGAGGCGGCCACGGCCGCGCGCGAGACGCACGTCCTGCTGAACAACTGCTTCGCCAACTACGGCACGACCAACGCACGGGAGATCGCCGCGCTGCTGCGGGACGTCCGACTCGACTGAGCAGGGCCCCGGCGTCATTTGGACCCGGCCGGGCAGGACCGTTGGCCCTTCGGTGGGGCGGCGCAGTCGTCGACTCTGGTGGCGGCACTCCAGGGCACACCCGCATGGGTACCGCGGCGGGACGGGCACTTCCCGCCGCGACCCCACCCGTGACGCCGCGACCCCACCTGCGGATTGCCTTCGCCGGGTACCCGCCGCAGCGGGGCAGCCCGCCGTCAGCCGGCGATCGACACCGCGACCGGCGACCGGTCCGGACCTTCCGCCCGGAAGAACTCGCGCGGCCCCCAGCCCAGCACGCCGGCGAGCAGCACGGCGGGAAGCTGCCGGATGGTGGCGTTGTACAGGTACACGCTGTCGTTGTAGAGCTCGCGGCGGGTCGCGATCAGCCCCTCGAGCCGTTCGACTTCCTGCTGCAGCGCCATCACGTTCTCGTGAGCGCGCAGCTGCGGGTAGCGCTCGACCACGGCGAACAGCGACCGGACCGCCGCGCTGGTGGCGTCGGACGTGGCAGCCTGGCGGGAGGGAGGCGCCTCGGGCGCGTATGCCGCCCGCGCCGTCGTCAGGTCCTCCAGCACCGTCTGCTCGAACGACATGCCGCCGCGCACGGCCGCGATCAGGTTGGGCAGCTCGTCATGGCGCTGCTTGAGCGCAACGTCGACGTTGGCCCACGCCTTGTCCACGCGCCGCTGCATGGCGATCACCGCGTTGTACGTGGTGAGCGTCACGACCAGGGCCACGATCGCGGCCAGCACCACCGCCAGGGCTGCGACCGACAGCGGTCCGGCCATCAGGTTTCCGCCCCGATCATCAGCGGGCGCCCAGGACCAGCAGCAGCGCGGCGGCGCTGCCGACCGCCAGCACCGCACCGCCCAGACCGGTCCAGAACCGCGACGCTTCGAGCCCGACGGCCTCGCTGGGAGTACCGGCGAGCACGGTCATGGGCGTGGACGCGGAGGCGAGCACCAGGTCCTCCGCGGCAATCCCCGGCGCGGCCGAAGTACCCGCCCCGGCCGGTTCGGTCGCGGCAGAGGCTCCCACCGGAGCGGCCGCCACGGCCTCCGGAGCCGCACCGGGATCCAGGCGGGGGGCCACGGTGGGCCGGCCGATCCCGAAACCGGGGATCGCCGCGTTGCCCCAGGCGTCCTCGGCGCGAGCCCGCAGCGTGCCGGACGCCGCGGCAGACGCAAGGTCGGCGGCGATCTCGGGGTCGTCCGAAGACGGCTGGTCCGTGTCGCTCGCCCCGTCGCCAAGCTGCCCGAACGGAACCGCGGTCGCCACGATCGTCACGACGTCGCCCGGCTCGACCCGCTCCTCGACGTAGTGCCGAGCGCCCGTGCCGATGGTCCCCTCGAACAGCGATGCTCCGGGATCGTCCGCCCCGCGCACTGTCAGCAGCTCGGCGACCTGTGCCTCGCGGTCGGGCGGCGCCGTCTCGAGCGCGGGGCCGGCGTTCGGGTCGAGTGTCGGCGGTTCTTCGCCGAGCCCGGAGCGCTCATCCAGGCGCGGTTCCAGCACCCACCGGGCGCCGCGCGGGAACACGTGCACGACGCCGGTCGCGTCCCGCAACCGGAAGCTCACCGACCGCGCCTCGTCGAGCACGGTCTGCGTGTACCTCCCGCGATCCTCCACCACGCGCGCCCGGTAATGGACGCACTTCGCGCTCTGCAGCCGCGAGACCAGCACGGTCGGTCCCGGCTCCACCGTGCCGGACACCCGGACCTCGCCGGCGGCGAGCCCGCGCACGGGCGAGCTGGCGATGGTCCCCACCTGCGCCCCGATCCGGTACGCCGCGAGGCCGCGGACGAACAGCCACAGCCCGGCGAGCACGCCGATGGCGGGCACGAACCAGAGGTCGCGGAGGGACGTCAGGGCGATGGGCATGCGCGCATCGTACCGGGCGGATCGGGCGAGCAGAAGACCCGCGGAACCCGAAGCAGCCAGTCGGGCCGGCCGAGTGGCCCGGCAGCCGTCGACGAGTCAGCCCGGGGTGCGCATCCCGGCCGCCGGGACCGGCGGCGCGGCCGGCAGCGTCACCCGAAACGTGGAACCCGCGCCCTCGACGCTCGTCACCGAGACCTCGCCGCCGTGGTCCTCCGCGATGTGCCGCACGATCGCCAGCCCCAGGCCCGTGCCTCCGCCACCGCGGACGCGCGCCTTGTCGACCTTGTAGAAGCGCTCGAAGACCCGCGACACGTCCTCGGCCGGGATGCCCACGCCATGGTCCTCGACCTCGATCACGACGGAGCCCGATGTCCCGGCAGCCCCCGCCCCCGGCTCGGGACGCGCACGCACGACCACGTCGCCGCCGGAAGGTGAGAACTTGATCGCGTTGTGCAGCAGGTTGATGAGCAGCTGCCCGAGGCGTTCGGCGTCTCCGAGCACGGTGGGCACGGCAGGGTCGACCTCGGCGCGGAGGCGCACGCCCTGCCGTTCGGCGAAGAGACCCAGCCGCTCGATCGCGCTGGTCACGATCACCGCCACGTCCACGTCGTCGATGTAGAGCTGCGGCCCGGCGCCCTGCTCGATCTTCGCGAGGTCGAGCAGCTCGGTCGCCATCTGGACCAGGTGCCCGGTCTCGACGTCGATCTTCTCCACCACGTCGATGACCCGGGCCGGGACGTCGACCTCCTCCAGGTCGCGGGCGAGGGTCTCGGTCAGCAGGCGCACGGTGGTGAGCGGCGTCCGGAGCTCGTGCGAGAGGTTGTCGATGAACTCGGTCCGGATCCGCTGCAGGCGGCGGAGCTCCGAGAGGTCCTCGAGCACGATCCAGATCCCCTCGCTGGGCGACCGCCGGGCGCGGACGGCGAGCATCCGGCCGTCGGCGCCACCCATGGAGATCTCGTCCGCGGCGGTCCCGTTGCGCCACGCCGTCCGGGCCACCGCGTCCAGCCGCGCGTCGCCGAGCCCCGTCGATGCCTCCGCGGGCGTGTCGTCCCGACGCGCGCCCGGCCGTTCGGGCACGTGCCGCCCGATCAGCCCGCCGGACGGCACGTCGAGGTACACGTCGGCGGCGCGGTTCGCCGCCGTGACCACCAGGTCGTCATCCAGCCGGATGATGCCGCTCCCCACGAGCCCGGTCAGGTACGCGAGGTCCTCGGCCTCGAGGCGCGCACGCTGGTCGGCCTGGGCCTGCCGGTCCACGAGGTCGCGCACCTTCGCGTCGAGCGGCTCGCCGCGCGACGCGCCCACGATCTCGCGGACCCGGTCCAGCGTGACCTCGCGGCTGATCGAGACTCCCACGGCGAGTGCGAGCAGGACGCCCGCGATCCCGATCCCGATCAGCTCCAGGTTCATGGCGACGGCGTGGCTCTGGCCGCCCGTGGAGCGGCCGCCGGGCGCCCGTGAATCACGGGCTCGGCCGCCGGAACACGTACCCCACGCCGCGGACGGTGTGGAGGAACCGCGGCTCCGCCGAGTCCTCCTCGATCAGGCTCCGCAACTGGTGGACGTGCACGTCCACGGTCCGGGTCTCGCCCGCGAACTCGTAGCCCCAGACGCGATCGAGAAGCTGCTCGCGCGTGAAGACCTGGCCGGGGTGCCGCATCAGGAACGCGAGCAGGTCGAACGCCTTGGCCGTGACGGGCAGCGCGTCGCCGTCGCGGAGGAGCCGGTGTCCTGCCAGGTCGACCAGCACGTGGTCGAGTCGTTCCTCGGCGGAGGCTGGTGCGGGGGTTCCCGCGGCGGGAGCCACCGGCGCGGCCTGCGTCGACCCGGACCGCGCGGGCTGCGGCGCCGCGGGGCGGAGCCCCGGGGGCACCGACTGGCGCCCGACCGGGGCCGGCTGCCCCGGCAGCGAGTTCGCATCGGTCGCGGCGGTCGTGGCCGCGGGCCGGGGCGCCGATGCCCCCTCGGCCATCGGTCGCGCCTCCGTGCGCCGCAGCAGTGCGCGGATGCGTGCCTGGAGCTCGCGCAGGCTGAACGGCTTCGTGAGGTAGTCGTCGGCGCCCAGCTCCAGGCCCACCACCTTGTCGAGCTCGGAATCCTTCGCGGTGAGCATCAGGATCGGGACGTCCGACTGGCGGCGGATGGCGCTGCACACGTCGAGGCCGGAAAGCTCGGGCAGCATCACGTCGAGCACGACCAGGTCGGGGTGTGCGTCGTCGAAGCGGGCGAGCGCCTCGCGGCCGTCGGCGGCGGTGACCACGCGGTATCCATCGCGGACCAGGTTGTACTCGAGGGTTTCGCGGAGGATCGCCTCGTCGTCGACCACGAGCAGCGTGCGGACCATCAGGTTGATGGTAGCGCGCCGCGTGGCCTGCTCGTTCGCGCGACGCCTCGCGGTACCCGTATGGCGCGGCGGGTGCTCCGGGGGCGGCGGGCCGGGCGCCTCCGCGGGTGGCCGCTCAGGCGCCCGCCACCAGGTCCGGCAGCCAGTCCAGCCACGCGTCCCCGGCGCGTGCTACCGCCAGTATCGTTCCCTCGCGGATGCCGGCCCGCGAGACCCCGGCCGTTCCCAGCCGGTATCGGTCGAGGAACGCCTCGACCAGCGCCGCGCCGCCCGGCAGGATCCGGGCCCGCTGGGGACGAATGGCGCATCGCTCGGCGAGCGCGCCGGCCGGCTCCCGCTCGAGCATCTCGACCGCCAGCGCGAGCCGGCGCCGGTCGAGGGAGCGCAGCGACCGGTCCTGGGCCACGAGGCGGAGCAGGTTCTCGGCCGTGCCGCCGACCAGGACCGCCCGGGCGGGCGCCAGGTCCGCGGCGACCTCGACCCTCCGGTGCGCCTCGGCCCGCAGCTCCGCGATCTCGCCGGTCGTGGGCGGATCGTGCCGGACGAATGCCTCCGTCAGGCGTGCCGCGCCGATCCGCAGACCGTGGGCCAGGGGCCGGCCGCTCGTCCGAGCCAGCACGTACTCGGACGAACCGCCGCCGATGTCGATGACCAGGGTGTCCGCCGCCGGGGCGTGGCCCCGCAGCACGCCGTACAGGGAGAGCAGCGCCTCTTCCTCGTGGGAAAGCAGGTGGAGCGGCCGGGACGTGCCTTCACGCACGGCGGCGGCGACCGCGCGCCCGTTCGTGGCCCGGCGGAGCGGCTCGGTGCCGATGAACGTCACGTCGCGCACGCCGATCGCGGCGGCGGACGCCGCAAACCGCTGCAGGGTCGAGACGAGCTCGACGAGCCGATCCCCGGGAATGTACCCGTGGGCGTCCACCGCCGAGCCCAGCTCCAGCAGCGCGCTGTCATCGGCCAGCAACCGCAGGCCATCCGCCGAGACCGCGGCGGCAGTGAAGTGCACGCTGGTGCTGCCGATTGCGACCGCCGCGCCGCGCACCCGTCGGACTCCCGCCATTCTGCCTCCTCCCGCACATCGTCCCAGATCGACCGCACCCGCGCGTGGCCGCACGGATCCCGGTGGCGGTGCCAACGGTCTCGAGGCGGTGCCGGTGGCCTCGCGGGCCTGCCGGGACCGCGAATTTACCGGCGCCTTACGCGGTCCACACGGCCGGTTGACCCGCGGACGTCACATTCGCCACGTAGCGAACAGGACAGCCGCCGGACGATGCTCCGGGCACGGGCCCCTCGGGGTCGCCGCTTGCCGCTCGACCGTCCGGCCTCGAGGAGGGGAACACGTGATCATCCACAACCGCGCCCGGTGGGGCGCACTTGCCCTGGTGGCCGTGCTCGGGTTCGGTGCCTGCTCCGCGGCCGCGACCCAGGCACCGGCCGGGGGCGGCGCGGCTGCGGGCGCCCAATCCAGCGCGGGCGCCGCGGCTGGCGCCGCCGCCGTCGACTACAGCAGCGTCACGCCGTCGACGACCATCGGCAAGAACGACAAGGCAGAGGTCACCGGCGCGGGCTCGACCGCCATCTACCCGTGGCTGAGCGCGGTGGCGCAGATCTACCAGCAGAAGGTCGCGCCCGGCGTGGCGGTGAACTACCAGGCCATCGGCTCCGGCGGGGGCATTGCCCAGTTCCAGGCCAAGACCGTGGACTTCGGCGCCTCGGACATCTACCTTAGCGATCAGCAGGAGCAGCAGATCGGCGTCCCGGTCCTCAACGTCCCGATGATCCACTGGGCCGCGGCGATGACCTACAACCTGCCCGGCTTCACCGGGGAGGTCCGGTTCAGTCCCGACACGATCGCCGGGATCTACCTCGGCAAGATCACCAACTGGAACGACCCGGCCCTGGCGGCCGACAACCCCGGCGTGACCCTCCCCAACCTCGGGATCACGGTCGCGCATCGCAGTGACGGGTCCGGCACGACCATGAACTTCACGAGCTTCCTGTCCGACACGAGCGCGGCCTGGAAGAGCGCCGTTGGAGCCGGCCTGTCGGTCAACTGGCCGGTCGGCGCAGGCGGCAAGGGCAGCGCCGGTGTGACGGCGCTGGTCAAGCAGACGCCGGGTGCCATCGGGTACGTCGAGCTGTCGTACGCGCTGCAGAACAACCTGCCCGTCGGGCTCGTCAAGAACGCCGCCGGCAACTTCATCAAGCCCACGCTCGCCTCCACGACCGACGCCGTCGCCGCGGCAGTGCCGAACGCGCCGGCCGACCTGCGGTTCCTCATCGTGAACCCGCCGGCCTCGCACCCCAACGCGTATCCGATCGGCGCCAGCACGTGGGTGCTCCTCTACAAGGACTACCCGGCCAGCAAGGCCACCGAGGTCAAGGCGATGATCGACTTCCTCTGGTGGGCGATCCACGACGGCCAGAACTACGCGGCCCAGGTCGACTACTCCGCCATGGCCCCCGACCTGGTGGCCAAGGTGGAGACCGTGCTCAAGAGCGTGACCGTCGGGGGGCAGCCGGTCCTGCCGTGACGGCCGATGCGGGATGGCGCCGGCATGGCATGATCGGCGCCATCCACGCTCTTGCCCAGGAGGTGCGCGGTTGAGCGCCCTGCCCGCCGAGACCGGACGAGTCCGGGCCGCCCTCTCGCTGCATCGCCCGAGGTACGGCGAGCCCGTCTTCCGGGGCCTCGTGATCGTCGCGTCGCTGGTGGTCCTGGGGATCGTGGCCGGCCTGGTGGTGGTGATCGCCAACGAGTCGCGCACGGGGATCGCCCACAACGGCGTGGCGTTCCTGTGGGGCCGCACCTGGGACCCGGTCCACAGCGTCTTCGGGGCCCTGCCGTTCATCTACGGCACGCTCCTCACCGCGCTCACGGCGCTGGTGCTCGCCATGCTGGTTGGGGGCGGCGTCGCGCTCTTCCTGGGCGAGCGGGCGCCGGCGTGGCTCGCCGGGCCGCTCGGGTTCATGGTGGAGATGCTGGCCGCCATCCCGAGCGTGGTCTACGGG
>DAIDTV010000033.1 GCA_027457005.1 Chloroflexota bacterium | reverse complement strand
CGGGAATAGCGGGTGCCCGGGCCGGGAATCCGCTTCGGCGTGCCGCCCCTGGTCGCGGGGTGGCCCTCACCCGGTGGACCCGGTATGATCCGGGCCGTGCCGAACGTCGACCGCCCGATCGGGCGACCCTCTCCGTTCGCGGCCGCCTTCCTGAGCCTGATCTTCCCGGGCCTGGGGCACCTGTACGCACGGCGCCACGCGCGCGCACTGGCCTTCGCCGCACCGCCCTTCCTGGGGCTCGCCTTGCTGGGCGGGCTGCTCGCGAGTGCCTCCACCCGCGACGTGGTCAAGGTCAGCGTGTTCGACCCGTTCGTGCTGGACGTGCTCCTGGCGCTGGATGTGCTGCTCTTCCTCTACCGGGCCATCGCCGCCATCGACGCCTACCGCTGCGCGGCGGTGGAGGTCCCCGAGGGCGGTGGGCGGCTGGGCCGTCCCCGCATTCCGTTCGCGCCCCTCTCGCTGGCCGGGCTGGTCGCCGTCCTCCTGGTCATGGGCATGGCGCACGTGGCGCTTGCCCGCTACGACCGGATCGCGCACGACACGATCATGGCCGTGACCAGCGACTCGCCGTCGAACCCGGCCGTCTCCGCGGCCTCCCCCGGTGCGTCGCCGGCCGCCAGCGCGTACGCCGGGACGGCGGCACAGCCGCAGCCCAGCATCGCGCCATGGAACGGCGGACGCCTGAACGTGCTGCTGGTGGGAGTCGACCAGCGTCCCGCGGACCGGACCTTCAACACCGATACGATGATCGTGGCGAGCATCGACCCCACGAGCGGGCAGGTGTCGATGTTCAGCGTCCCGCGGGACTTCGAGCAGATCCCCCTGCCGCCGACGTGGCCCGCCGCCGCCTACTTCGGCGGCATCTATCCGAACAAGGTCAACAGCATCTGGACCTACGCGGAGGGCGCTCCCAACCTGTTCCCGGGGACCGACGCCACGCGCGGCGTGAATGCCCTCAAGGGGACCCTGGGGTACATGCTCGGGATCCAGATCCCGTACTACGTCGAGGTCAACTTCTCGGGGTTCCGCCAGGTGGTCGACACGCTCGGCGGGGCGACCATCGACGTCCAGATCCCGGTGACGGACTACGACTACCCGACCGACAACGGTCGCGGGGCGATCAAGCTCTACATCCCGCCGGGCATCCAGCACATGTCCGGCGAGGAGGCCCTGGCGTACGCGCGCTCGCGACACGCCACGTCGGACTTCGACCGGTCGCTGCGGCAGCAGCGGGTGATCACGTCGATCCGCCAGCAGACCGACGTGCTGAGCTTCCTCGATCCCAACAAGCTCGACGCGCTGGGTCAGGCGCTGCGGAACGCGATCCACACCGACTTTCCGCGCGACCAGCTCCCGCAGCTCGTGTCGCTGATCGAGAAGGCCGACACCACCAACCTGCACTCGCTCGTGTTCACGCCGCCGCAGTACGCCGTCCAGTGCCCGCCGGCGGAGTGCGTGATCCACTACTGGCTGCACCCCAACCTGCCGGCGATCCGGCAGGCCGTGACCCAGGCGCTCAGCAGCAGCACTCCCCTCGCCCAGTCGCGCGCGAAGCTCTCCGCGGAGAGTGCGCAGGTGCTCGTGGAGAACGGCTCCGGCGTCGCCGGCCAGGCGACCAGCGTGGCGGCCTACCTGACCTACCTCGGCATGAACGCCAGCGTGCCGTCGGCCAACGGCGGCCGCGCCGACCGTTCCGACTACCCCAACACGGTGGTCACGTTCTACAACGGCGCGGAGGCGACCATGCCCGAGACGGTCCGCGTGCTGCAGTCGACCTTCGGTGTCACCATCACCACCGCCGCCGACCCGACGGTGAAGGTGGACGTGATCGTGATCACGGGAGCGAAGACGCCGCAGCTCAAGGTCCCCGGCGGGTAGGTCGCGCCCTCAGACTTTCTCGGTGACCCGGTACTCCAGCCGGCGCCCCGTCATCAGCCGCGTCTGCGCCTCGAGCGCCGGGAGATTGCTGAACACCATCCCGACGGCCGGGACCGCCAGCCACTGCACGTAGACCAGCGCCCGCCGCAGGACCCCCCACGACTCCGGGCGCGGCGGCGCGATGCGGTCCTCGATGAAGATCAGGATCATCAGGCAGCAGAAGGCCCCGGTGAGCATCCAGGCGGCATAGACGGGCAGGTTGTGGCCGAGCGTGGTCTGGGCGAACTCCGAGTGTCCGAACTGGTTGCTGATCAGCAGCGGCAGGTTCGACCCGAAGATCAGCACGTACGGCGCGACCGCCCAGTTGATGTGGTCCGACCACAGGTCGCCGAGGCGATGCAGCCGCACCCCGAGCGGGATCTCCGGGTGGGTCAGCGCGTGGTGGATGTAGTACGGGATGTCGGTGACGCCCCAGGCCCACCGGCGGATCTGGGTGTACTGCTGGTACAGCGTCCGGGGGTAGGTCCGGGCCCGGACCGCGTCGCCGAAGACCGGGATGAACAGCGGCTCGGCCCGGAACGTGCCGGCGTACGTGAAGAAGCTCTTCCAGTAGAAGCGCGAATCCTCGGGGATCGCGTCGGTGGCCCAGTAGCCCACCTCGTGCACCGTCCTTAGGGAGACGGCGTACGAGCTGAAGCTGACCAGCCGCTCGGGGGAGAGCGAACGCCACATCTGGATGTGCGTCGCGCCGACCGCGGTCAGGCGGACCGCGAGCGGCACCTCCCACAGGTTGTTGTGGAACATCGGGACCGGCTGGTAGAGGCGGTGGTACCGGTCCGGATCGATGGCGAACCGGTGGGCGAGGTACGTGAAGTACTGCCGGTGCACGCGGTAGTCGGAATCGAGGTCGGTGACGACGACCATCGCCGGGTCGTACCCGAGCTCGACCAGCTCGCGGTACAGCCAGCGACCGCCGTAGGCCATCGCGCTCGACTTCCCGATCACGATGCCCGGCTCCAGGGGGTCCAGGACGTGGAAGAAGTGGGCGAACCGGTCGCCGAACACCTGGCGCAGCCGGGCGACGTTCTCGCGCCCTTCCAGGTCCGTCTCCCGCGTGATGATCGCGACCAGCTTTCGCTCGGCGGGCCAGTCCGCGTCGGCGAGCGCGCGGAGAGTCGCCTCGAGCTTCGCGTACGGTTCGGTGTAGGTGGGGATCAGCGCGACCTGCACCAGGCGACGGGGATCCAGCGGCTGGATCCCGCTGGCCAGCAGCCGCTTGACGGTGGCCAGCTCGCTCTCGAGCCGATGGCGCTCGCGCCGCCCGCCGCGCGCCGCCAGCCGGTCGCCCGCCCGGTCGAGATCGCGGACGCGAACGCGGATCCGTTCGATGCGGTCCTCGAGCACCCGCTGGCGGGTGGGCAGGTCGACCAGGCCCTCGAGCTGGGCCCGCCAGTCCGCGTCGAGCACGTCGCGGATCCGCAGGTACGTGACCGAGACGCTCACGATCACGACCACCGCCCGGTACAGCCAGTAGAAGTCGAAGCTCAGCACGAACCACGCGACGAGCTCGGGGAACGAGAAGCTCAGCGCGATCGGCGCGAGGATCAGCAGCCAGGTGACGGCCCCCGGCAGGATCTCCAGCAGACGATGGTGGCGGGGGAGAGGCGACGGGTCCCCCGGGTTCGGCGGCGCGTCCAGGGCGGGCCTAGTAGACGGGCGTGAGCCAGTGCCGATAGGCCGGCAGCCGCCCCCGCACCGCGTCGAAGTACGCCTCGGAGAGCCGGCGCGTGATCGGGCCGACCTGCCCGCCACCCAGGACGTGGTGGTCGACCTCGGTGACCGGCGAAACCTGCGCGCCGGTGCCGCACAGGAACAGCTCGTCCGCGATGTACAGCTCGGTGCGGTCGATGCTGCGCTCCACGACCCGGAGCCCGAGCTCGCGATCCGCGATCTCGATGATCCCCGCCCGCGTGATCCCCTCGAGGATGTCGTCGGTCACGGGCGGCGTGACCAGCTCGCCGCGCCGCACCATGAAGAGGTTCTCGGCACTGCCCTCGGAGACGTGCCCGTCGGAGGCCAGGACGATCGCCTCGTCCGCCCCGACCAGCTGGGCCTCGGTCTTCGCGAACGCCGAGTTGACGTACGCGCCCACGATCTTGGCGCGGGCCGGGAGCGACTGGTCGCTGACCCGCCGCCACGACACGGTCTGGGTGCGGATCCCGTGGGTGGTGTCGATGTAATCGCCGAACGGGATCGCCAGGATGTAGAAGCCCTGCTCGAGGTTGTGCAGGCGCACCCCGATGGCCTGGGTCGACTTGTACACCGAGGGCCGGACGTAGGCATCCTCGTGGAAGTCGTTCCGGCGGAGCAGGTCGACGGTGAGCGCGACCAGCTCGTCCACCGCGCCCGGGGGATCCATGTAGAGGATGCGGCAGGAGTCGGAGATGCGCTGGAAGTGCTCCGCCAGGCGCAGGCCGTAGAGCTGCCCCTGGTCCGCGTTCCAGTACGCGCGGATCCCCTCGAACACCCCCGTCCCGTACATGAAGGCGTGGGTCATGATGTTGACGTTGGCATCGGCGAGCGGGAGGAATTCGCCGTTCAGGTAGCAGATCGGGGCGGAGGTGTCCCGCTGCGACGTGGCAGCCGGCGACGAGGTCCGGGAAGCGTCTTCGGTCAACATGCGGCGAGTATACCCCGCGACCGGGGCCCCGAACCCCGGCCCGCCGGCGCCGTCACGCTCGGAGAACGCCCGCCACCGAGAGGACCACGACCCCCAGGTAGACCGCGTAGAACGCGCCCCCTGCCAGCAGGCCGCGCCCGGTCAGCCGGTTCCGCCGGAGCATCGGCAGGAAGATCGCGGCGGTCGAGGCGAACGCTATGGCCGCCGAGGCGAAGGCGAGCAGCGAGGCCGGCGTGACGGTCCAGGCGTCGGCGGCGAGAAGCAGGGCGAGGACCGTGGGGATGCAGCTCTGGAAGACCATCGCGCCGGTGATATTGCCCATGGACAGGGTGTCCTTGCCCTGCCGGATCCAGATCACGCTGTTGAACTTCTCGGGGAGCTCCGTCGCGATCGGAGCGATCACGAGCGTCATGATGGTGGGGTCGACGCCGGCTCCGGCCGCGAGCTGACCCACCGCATCGACGAAGATCACCGCGCCGCCAACGATCGCGCCCAGCGCCACCACGACCTGCAGGCCGATCAGCCGCAGCCGGGGCGTGCGCTCGCGGCGCATCGGATCCAGCCGGCGGAACCGCAGCGGCCGGAGGTCGTCACCGGCATCGTCGTCCCGCTCGGCCCCCAGGTGCGCCCGCACGTACATCACGTACAGGCCGAGCAGGACGACCGCTACGAGCACCTTGCCGGCAGCGAGCGGCGCGGGGAGCAGCGCGGCCCCGATTGCGAGCGTGTAGGCCACCGCGAAATGCCGCACGTCCCGGGCGATGACCAGCGCCTCCACCTGCACCCGGTCGTCACCCTGTCGGCCGCGAGCGCGGATGAGGACCGCGATCCCGGTCACCAGCATGGCCAGGGTGGCGAGCATGAACGGCGCCCCGAGGATCGCGCCGATCCCGATTCCCGCCTCGTGCGGGTGCCCGCTGCGCGCGCCCATCACGATGGCCACGAACGGGATCATCGTTTCGGGCATTGCCGTCCCGACCGCGGCAAGGACGCTGCCCACCGCGCCCTCGGCGAGATCGAGCCGGTGGCCCATCCACTCCACGCCGTTGGTGAACAGCTCCGCGCCGAGCAGGATCAGGCCCAGCGAGGCGATGAGCAGGATCGCTTCCATGCGCGGGGCCTACCTGGTCACGAGGGCGACCGCAGTCGACACAGCCAGGACTGCGAAGACGCCGCGGGCGACGGCCGCCTGGCGACGATCGCCCTCGCGCAGGTAGCCGACGCCGGCGAGGGCCACCCGCGCCGACGGCAGCGCGACCGCGATGCCGAGGCCCACCCACAGGAACCCGGCGGCGCGTCCGGCAAGCACGTCGGCGGCCAGGTCCGAGGGCCGGAATGCCGGTCCGGGCTGGGTCACCGGCACGTGCCCGGCCAGCAGCATGGCCACGGTGCCGGCCGCCACCAGCGCCACGCTGGCCGCCGTGCCCACCGCCAGCAGCCGCGCCACCCGGCGCGGAGTGCCGGATCCGGATTCAGGCACCCAGACCACCCACCGGCAACGCCAGGGCACGGGCGCCCATCTCCACCGCCGTGTAACACAGCACGACCACGAACAGGACACGCACGACCCCGGTGGGAACGCGGTGCGCGATGCGCGAGGTCACCACGGCGCCCGCGAACACTCCCACCACCACCGGGCCGGCCACGTAGGGGTCGACCTGGCCGCGGAGCAGGTAGAGGATCGCGGAGGCCGACGCCGTCACGCCGATCATGAGGTTGCTGGTCGCGGTCGCGACCCGCAGCGGCACCCCCATCACGAGGTTCATCGCCGGCACCTTGACCACCCCGCCGCCGACCCCGAGCAGCGCCGAGAGGACACCCGCGACGAACGCGAGCGCGATTCCGGCCGGCAGGCGCCGGACGGCATAGTCCGCGCCGCCGAGCGACGCGAGATACCCGGGCGCTGCCCCACCAGGGGTCGTGCCGACGCCCGGGGCGGCCGCCGCCGGTGCCGGCTGGCGTGCTCCCGCGCGCCGCACCATGCTCCACGCCGTGTACCCCAGCATCGCCGCGAAGAGCCCGGCCAGCAGGCGGTCGGAGAGCAGGAACGCCACGAGCCCGCCGATCAGCGCCCCGGTCGCCGTGAACAGCTCCAGCGTGAGCCCCAGGCGGAGGTTGGCCAGCCGCCGTTCGAGGTACACGGCGGCGCTCGCCGAGGACGTCGTGATCACCGCCACCAGGCTGATCGCCACCGCCTCGCGGAACGGCAACCCGAAGCCCAGGGTCAGCAGCGGCACGATCAGGATGCCGCCTCCGAGGCCGAGAAGGGCGCCGAACGTCCCGGCGAGCAGCCCGCCACCCGCCAGGAACAGGGTCAGGGCCATGCCGGCGCGCCGGCGCCGCGGGGCGCGCCGCTCACCCCTGGCGCGGCGGTCCCCGGCATCAGCGCGTCAGGGACGCAGGTGCTGCGGGGCGTAGGGCAGCAGCGCCACGTGGCGCGCGCGCTTGAGCGCCACCGACAGCTGCCGCTGGTGCTCGGCGCAGGTCCCGGTCTTCCGGCGCGGCTCGATCTTGGCCCGCTCCGACAGGTAGCGGCGCAGGCGGTTGACTTCCTTGTAGTCGATCTGCGACGCCTTGTCCGCGCAGAACGCGCAGACCTTCCGGCGCCGCCGGTCGCGGTAGTAGTCGTCTCGCTTCTTGGACCTTACAGGCGGCACGGTTCGCAATCCTCTCGTTCGATGTCAGGTTCGGTCGTCTGCTGCGCCGGCTCGGCTGCCCCACGCGGCGGCATCAGAACGGCAGGTCGTCGAGGTCGGCGTAGGTCTCGTCGCCGCCCTCGCCGGCCGGGGCGGGCTCGCCGCGCGCGGGACGGGACGCTCCCGGCTCGGCGCCCTCCATGTCCTCGCGCGGTCGCGCGTCGAGCGGCGTCACGGTCTGGGCGACCAGCTCGGTCGTGTACCGCTTCTGCCCCTCGCGATCCTCCCATTGCCGGGTCTGGAGCCGGCCCTCCACGTAGACCTTGCGGCCCTTGCGCAGGTAGCCCGCGGTGCGCTCCGCGAGCGGCCCCCAGGCCACCACGCGGAACCACTCGGTTTCCTCCTGCCACTCGCCGTTCGCCCCCTTGTAGTTGCGGTTCACCGCGACCGTGAACTGGGTCACGGCCTGCCCGCTGGGCGTGTAGCGCATCTCGGGGTCGCGCCCGAGGTTGCCGATGATCATGCACTTGTTGAGCGACATGGCACCCTCCCGCTCGCGGAGCGGCGCTGCTAGTCGATGGCGGCCGGGGCGGCCTCGCTCTCCGATTCGTCGATGTACTCGCCGCCCGGTTCCTCCTCTTCCTCCTCGGGGGGCGCGACCTCCACGTCGATCCGGCGGGCGGCGGGACGCTCCACGCGCGTCACGAGGTACCGCAGCAGTTCCTCGGTGATGCGGAGCCCCCGCTCCAGCTCCTCGATCGCGGCCGATGGAGCATCGAACAGCGCGATGTAGTAGGAGCCCTCGCGATGGGGGCCGATGGGATACGCGAGCCGGCGGCGGCCCCACGGGCTCACCTTCACCAGCTGGCCCTCGGCCGCGCTGATCGAGCGGGTGATGCGGTCAAGCGTGGCCTGAACGCGTTCCTCGGCCAGGTCCGGCCGGATGACGAGCATGAGTTCGTAACGGCGCATGCGCCAGGATTCTCCTTCCTGTGGGAGATGCCCCGATCGGGATCGGTTTGCCATGCGGGCACGATCCTGCGGCGGAGCCGAAAGGACCGGCGGAGTATAGCACCCGGGCCACTGCTAGACTGACGCCGTCCTTTAACCTAGGGGAACCGGAGGAGACCCGTGCCGGCCAGTTCGATCCTGCTGCTGGAGGCCGATCCGGCCGAGGCCGACCGGATCGCGGAGATCCTTCGGCAGGCCGGCCACACGGTCGAGATCGCTCCCGACCGGGACGCGCTGCTCGACGGGGCGGCCGGGCACGGCGTGCTGCTCGTCGACCTCCCCGGCGACGGCACCGATGCCGCGGCGCTCGTCCAGGAGGTGCGCGCCCGGCCGTCTGCCGCTCCCCTGCCGGTCCTGTGCTTCGCCCAGACCAGGGACGTGGACGAGCGGGTGCGCCTGCTGGAGGCGGGAGCCGACGACGTGATCGTCCGCCCCTTCGACGCCCGCGAGCTCGAGGCCAGGGTCGACGCGCTGACCCTCCGGTACCAGCGCTCCGGCGGGCTCGCGCCGGCGCCCTCGCAGCCCGCGGTCACGACGCGGCAGCACCAGGCGATCGCGTTCTTCGGCGCGAAGGGCGGGGTCGGGACCACGACCATCGCGGTGAACGTCGCCCTCGGCCTCGCCGAGCGCCAGCCGGGGCAGGTCGCGCTGATCGACCTCGCCCTGCCGCTCGGCCAGGTGCCCACCCACCTCGACCTGAAGCCCCGGCACCAGCTCGGCGACGTGCTCGCCGACCCGGACGAGGCCGGCGTCCGCGCGGCGGCCGAGCACTATGCCGACACGCTGGACGTGTTCTGCCTTCCCGACGATCCGCGGGACGCGGACCGGCTCACCGGCGCCGACCTGGTGGCGGCCCTCGAGGCCGTCCGGGCCGCGTACCTGTTCGTGGTCGTCGACGCGGGCGCGACGCTGGGGGGACGCGCGCTTGCGCTCCTCGGGGCCGCGGACCGCATCGTGCTGGTCACGCTCCCCGAGATCCCGGCCCTGCGGGCACTGGTGTCGGTCGAGCAGGTGCTGGGCGAGCAGCGCCTGACGGACCGGACGCTCCACGTGGTGAACCACCTCTTCGCCCACGAGCCGCTCAAGCGCTCCGACATCGAGGATTCACTCGGCACCACCGTCGCGCTGGAGTTGCCCCACCACGAGCTGCTCTTCGCCAGGGCGGTCAACGAGGGCGTGCCGGTCGTTCGGGCGGCACCCCGCTCGGAACCGGCCGAGCGGCTGTCACGTCTCGCGGCGATCGTGGCGGGTGCGGCGGAGCCGGGCGAGGAGCCCGAGGCCGCACCCCGGCGCCGCTTCGGGCTCCTGCGGCGGGGCCACGACTGACCAGCGCACCAGGACTGATCAGCGCACCAGGACGCGATCGGGCGGGCTCCAGACGCTGTTGGCGTTGAGCGGCGTGGGCACCGCCGCGGCGGCCACGTACCACGTACCCGTGGTCACGAACCGCCACGTGAAGGAGGCGACGCCCGTTACATCCGCGGCCACGCGTTGCTGCCCGGCCAGCGCCCATCGGCCGGAGACCAGCCGGTAGAGCCGGTAGGTGGCCACCGGGGCGGGCAGCTCGGGGCGCACCGGCCGGATCGTCGTGGTGAACGTCACCGTCGAGCCCTGGGCAATCGTCCTGGTCGCGGTGCCGTACGCCGGGCGCAGAAACGCGATCTGCCGGACCACCACCCGGGCAGCCGTGGAGATCGCCGGACCGAGATCGACGGACGCCGGTGCGATCGCGCGATACCACAGGTTCGTCGCGGGCCGGTACTCGAACGACGCCTCGCCGGAGCTGTCGGTGGACAGCGTCGCGATGCCGCGCCAGTTGATCGCGTCCGCCGATGCCTGCAGCTGGACCTGGCGGGACTGCACTGGCGGACCGCCCGGCGGCACGGCCAGCCGGACCGCCAGCGACACGGCGGAGCCCCACGTGATCGTCGGAGCCGCGGGGGACACCGTGAGCGTCGGCGCGGGCATGGTCGCCGGATCCACGTCGAACGCGGAGGAGGTCGCGGGCGGCGGCGCGGACGAGCCCGGCGCCGGCGGCGCGGCTGCGGTCGCCGTCAGGACGACATTCGGCGTCGCGTCCCGGATCGCGCACCCCGTGAACAGCGCGAGGCCCGCCACCGCCGCGACGGTGGTGCCCCCGGTGCAGGTGAAGGCATCCGGCGCGAGGGCGGCGCCGGGGCTCCCGGCCGCGCCGCCGGGAGCCAGCGTCGCGGCGCCGAGCGTCACCGGGGCCCGCGACGACGCGCTGGCCGAGCTCGTCGACGATCTCGACCGACGGCTGCGGCACCAGTGGGGCACCCGCCAGCCCGCCGATCGGCTGCCCGGCGAAACGGAGCGACGCCGGCACGTTGGGGGGTGCTCCGAGGGTGAGGCGCCCGTACCCGGCGGTCGAGTTCGGGACCGGCGAGCCGATCGCCGTCGCATGCTGCGCGAGGTACTGCACCAGCTGGGCCGTGGTCCAGCCGGGGTGAGCGGACAGGACGTCCGCGGCGGCGCCGGTCACGAACGGCGTGGCCTCGCTGGTGCCGCAGAACGTCGCGGTCATCCGCGTGTCCGCGCAGTCCGCGGCCACGAGATCCGGCTTGACGCGGCCATCCAGGGTGGGCCCCTGGCTGCTGTACGGC
>DAIDTV010000032.1:4061-11102 GCA_027457005.1 Chloroflexota bacterium | reverse complement strand
GGGCTGGGACGTGCTGCTGACGCACGGAAACGGCCCCCAGGTCGGGTACATCCTGCGCCGCTCCGAGCTGTCGCGCGGCGAGCTGCACCCGGTTCCGCTCGACTACTGCGGCGCCGACACGCAGGGCGCCATCGGGTACATGTTCCAGCAGGCGCTGCGCAACGAGTTCCGGCGGCGCGGGATCGAGAAGCAGACGGCCACCGTCATCACCCAGACGCTGGTCGACCGGAGCGATCCCGCCTTCCAGAACCCCACCAAGCCGATCGGCTCGTTCATGGACGAGCAGACCGCTCGCGCGCACGCGGACGCCGAGGGCTGGAATGTGGTGGAGGACGCCGGGCGAGGCTGGCGCCGCGTGGTGCCGTCGCCGATGCCGGTGAAGATCGTCGAGTTTCCCGCGGTCGTCACCCTCATCGCCGCCGGGTTCACGGTGATCGCCTCGGGGGGCGGCGGCATCCCGGTCGTGGCCGAGGACGACCACCTCGTCGGCGTGGAGGCGGTGATCGACAAGGACTACGCGGCATCGCGCATCGCGCAGGACCTCCATGCCGACCTGTTCCTCATCACCACCGCCGTCGAGAAGGTGGCCCTGAACTTCGGCAAGCCCGACCAGCAGTGGCTCGACACCGTTACGCTGGCACAGGCGAAGGAGTACCTGGCCCAGGGCCACTTCCAGAAGGGATCCATGGGCCCCAAGGTCCAGGCCGTCATCTGGTACCTGGAGGCGGGCGGCCACGAAGCCCTGATCACGAGCCCCGAGCACATCGCCCGGGCACTGCGGGGCGAGACGGGGACGAGATTCGTCCCGTGAGCAGGCGTCCGGGGCAGGCGCGGCCAACTCCTTCGTAGGGACGCGTGCCCCGGATGTGGCATCTTGGAGGACCGCAGCGGTCAGGCGAAAGAGCACGGTGAGGGTCGTGGCAGCGATGCAGCAAGAGCCGGGGGGCGACCTGGTGCACGTCGACTTCACGTTGAACGGGAGGCCGGCGGGCGCCGACGTCCGGCCGGACGGGACCCTGCTCGAACTCCTGAGGGAAACGTTCGGCATCACGTCGGTCAAGGACGGCTGCGCGCCCGAGGGGTCGTGCGGCGCCTGCACGGTGATGATGGACGGCAGGGCCGTGGTGTCGTGCGCCCAGCAGGCGGTCCGCGCCGCCGGCCGGTCCGTCGTCACCCAGGAGGGCCTGGCCGATTCCGACCGCGAGCGATGGGCCGACGCCTTCGTCGCCGCGGGCGCGTCCCAGTGCGGCTTCTGCTCGCCGGGGATCGTGATGAAGTCGGAGGCGCTCCTCCAGCGCAACCCCGACCCGTCGCGAGACGAGATCGCCCACGCGCTGGCCGGCAACCTGTGCCGCTGCACCGGCTACGTGAAGGTCATCGACGCCGTGCACATTGCCGCGGCGGCGCGTCGCGGCGAGCCGATGCCGGCCATCGACACGAGCGGCCGCGTGGGGAGCCGCTCGGCCCGCTACCGCGGCCGCGAACTTGCCCTGGGCGACAAGCCGTACGTCAACGACATGCAGCCGGCGGGCATGCTCCACGGCGCCGTGCGGTTCTCCGACCACCCCCGCGCCCGCGTCGTCCGCATCGACGTCTCCAGGGCGCGGGCGTACCCCGGCGTCGTAGCGGTTGCCACCTGGCGCGACGTACCCGGCGAGCGAATCCAGGGCGCGATCACGCGTGACTGGCGCCAGTTCATCGCCGAGGGCGAGGAGACCTCCTACGTCGGCGACATCCTGGCCGCCGTCGCGGCAGAGACGCGGCACGCCGCCCGCGAGGCCGCCAAGCTCGTCGAGGTCGAGTACGAGGTGCTCGACCCGGTCACCGACCCGTTCGAGGCGATGAAGCCCGGTGCCCCGGTGCTCCAGCCCGGCGGCAACATCCTGTCCGTCTCGCGGATCAAGCGCGGCGACGTCGATGCTGCGCTCGCCTCGGCGCCCCACGTCCTGACCGAAACGTTCCGGACGCAGTTCATCGAGCACGCCTTCCTGGAGCCGGAGTCCTCGCTCGCGGTGCCCCGGGAGGACGGCAGCATCGACGTGTACTCGCAGGGGCAGGGGATCTGGGAGGATCGCCGCCAGATCGCCTCCTTCCTCGGGGAGCCGGAGGATCGCGTCCGCGTCACGCTCGTCTCGAGCGGCGGTGGCTTCGGCGCGAAGGAGGACCTCAACGTCCAGGGCCACGCCGCGCTGCTGGCGCGCCTGGCCGGGCGTCCCGCTCGCGTCACGCTGAGCCGGGCGGAGAGCCTGCGCTTCCACGTCAAGCGGCACCCGATCACCCTGGAGTACACCGTCGCCTGCGACGCGGAGGGGCACCTGGCCGCCGTGCGCGCCCGGCTGGTCGGGGACACCGGTGCCTACGCCAGCGTCGGCGCGAAGGTCCTCGAGCGGGCCGCCGGGCATGCCTGCGGCGCGTACAAGGTCCCCAACGTGGACGTCGAGGCGTACGCGGTCTACACGAACAACCCGCCGTGCGGGGCGATGCGCGGCTTCGGGGCCAACCAGGCGAACTTCGCGCTGGAGGGCATGGTCGACCGGCTCGCCGAGCGGGTCGGCATCGACGGCTGGGAGATGCGCTGGCGCAACGCGCTCGACGTCGGCGATCGGTTCGGCACCGGGCAGATGCTCGGCCCCGGCGTGGGCCTGAAGCAGACGCTGCTCGCCGTCCGCGACGCCTACCGGGGCGGTCGCTTCGCGGGGATCGCCTGCGCCGTGAAGAACTCCGGCGTCGGGAACGGGATGGTCGAGTACGGCAAGGCGATCCTCCGGCCCGAGGCCGACGGCACGCTCACGCTGTTCCACTCCTGGACCGAGATGGGGCAGGGCGTCGATACCGTGCTGGCGCAGATCGCCTGCGAGGAGCTGGGCCTGCCGCCGAGTCGCGTGACCGTCCAGGTGAACACGCGACACGAACTGGACACCGGCCAGACGACGGCGTCCCGCGCGACGATGCTCGGCGGGCGGGCCGTGATGGACGCCGCGGCGAAGCTTCGCGCCGAGCTCGAAGGGCGCCCGCTGGCCTCGCTGGCGGGCCGCGAGTTCTACGGCGAGTTCAAGGTCGACTGGACCACCTCGCCGGACGACACGTCGATCGAGAACCCGGTGACGCACTTCGCCTACGCCTGGGCGACGCAGGTGGTGCTGCTGGATGACCAGGGGCGGCTCGCGAAGGTCGTCGCCGCGCACGACGTGGGGAAGGCCATCAACCCGACGCTGCTCGAGGGGCAGATCGAGGGCGGGGTACACATGGGTCTCGGCCACTCGCTGACCGAGGAGTTCGTGGTGGAGGGCGGGCACCCCGTCACCACCACCCTCAAGTCGCTGGGGATCATCCCCCCGTCCGGCATGCCGCCGGTCGAGTGCATCTTCATCGAGGAACCCTCGCCCTACGGCCCGTACGGGGCCAAGGGCGTGGGCGAGGTGGCGCTGGTGCCGACCGCGTCCGCGGTGGCCGGGGCCCTGTATGCCTTCGACGGAGTGCGGCGCAACCGCCTCCCCATGCGGGATTCGGCCGCCGCGCGCGCGGCCGTGCCGCGTCTGGCGCATGCGGCCCGCCGCGCCGCCGGGACGGGAGCGTCCGGTGAACGTGACGAGTGAGGGCCGCGTCGGCCTCGTGGCCTGCACTCACTCCACGCTGGACGAGCCGGCACCCGGCGAGCGCGTGGATGCCGGCTGCACCTGTCCGATCCCGTGCCCACCGGGCGCCGTCCCCGCCCCGATCGAGGCGTTCGCAGAAGGGAGGTTCTGAGCGGTGGAGTTCTTCCAGCCGTCGTCCCTGCGCGAGGCACTGGAGCTGCGGGCCGACCATCCGGAGGCCGTGCCGATCGCGGGTGGGACCGACCTGATGGTCGAGCTGAACTTCGGTCGCCGCCGGCCCGGCGCGATCCTGGACATCTCGCGCCTGCCGGAGCTGCAGCGGATCGGCCGGGAGGGTGACCGGGTCGTCCTCGGACCGGGCGTGCCGTACGCCCGCATCATCCGCGAGCTGCCCGACCAGGTGGCGCTGGTACAGGCGGCGCGCACGGTGGGCTCGCCGCAGATCCGCAACCGGGGCACGGTGGGGGGCAACCTGGGGACTGCCTCGCCGGCCGGCGACGCGCTCCCCGCCCTCGCGGTCTACGACGCCGAGGTGGTACTCGCCTCGACCAGCGGATCCCGCCGGCTCTCCTGGCGCGACTTCCTGGTCGGCCCCAAGCGCAACGCGCTGGCCCCGGACGAGCTGATCGTGTCCGTGGAGTGGACCGCTCCGCGGGGCCCGGGATCGTTCTCCAAGGTGGGGACCCGCAACGCGATGGTGATCGCGATCGCCGGGATGGGCCTCCAGCTGGACGAATCCAGCCGGAGCCTGCGCCTGGCGATGGGCTCCGTGGGCCCCACCATCCTGCGGGCCCCGGAGGCCGAGACCTTCGGTGCGGGCGTGCTTGACGAGGCCGGCGCCTGGTCCAACCCGGGAGCGGCGGTGTCGGCGACCGCGCTGGCGCGCTTCGGAGAGCTGGCCGCGGCGGCGGCGCGTCCCATCGACGATGTCCGGGGGACGGCCGCGTACCGGCGACACGCCTGTGCGGTGCTGGCCCGTAGGGCACTGGCGTGGGCGCTCGACGACCGTCGCCTCCGGGCGGCCTGAGACGCGGGGAGGAGCCCGAGCGATGCTGGTCCGACTGAACGTGAACGGCGAGTGGCGGGAGGCCGAGGCGTGGCCCGGCGCGAGCCTGCTGTCGATGCTGCGCGACGACCTCGGGCTGTGGGGCAGCAAGAACGGCTGCGAGCAGGGCGAATGCGGCTCCTGCTCGGTGTGGTTCGACCGCGAGCTGGTCTGCGCGTGCCTGGTCCTCGCCGCGCAGGCCGACGGCCGGCACGTCGAGACGGTGGAGTCCCTGGCCGCGGCTGGCTCGCTGCACCCCGTGCAGCGCGCGTTCCTGGACGCCGGAGCGGTCCAGTGCGGTTTCTGCACGCCGGGGCTCGAGGTGGCGGTGGCCGACCTCCTGCAGCGGGACCCCGACCCGACCGAGGAGACGATCCGCGAGGCGCTGTCGGGGAACCTGTGCCGCTGCACGGGTTACCAGAAGATCCTCGACGCGGTCCACCTGGCCGCGGACCGGATGGAGCAGGGGACGCCATGAGCCGGCTCCTGGTCTCGGGCTGCGCGTCCGTCGTCACCATGGACGACGCGGGGACCGAGTGGCCCGGCGGTTCCATACTGGTCGACGACGGCGTGATCGAGTGGGTGGGATCCGGCGATCCGCCTGCCGACCGGGTGGCCGGCGCGGACGTCCTCGACGCCCGGGGGTGCGTGGCGCTGCCCGGGCTGGTGAACACGCACCACCACCTCTACCAGGTCCTGACCCGGGCACGCGCGCAGCAGCAGGGGCTCTTCGGCTGGCTGACGGAGCTCTATCCCGTGTGGGCGGGGCTCGACGGCGAATGGGTTCGCGTGGCCGCGGAGGCCGGACTCGCCGAGCTCGCGCTCTCGGGCTGCTCGATGTCGACCGACCACCACTACGTCTTTCCCGCCGGGACCGGTGACCTGCTGGACGCCGAGATCGGGGCCGCCCGGGCCGTCGGCCTGCGGTTCCACCCCTGCCGCGGCTCCATGGACCTGGGTGCCTCGGACGGTGGCCTCCCGCCCGACCGGGTGACGCAGGACCTCGACACCATCCTGGCCGACACCGAGCAGGCGGTCGCCAGGTTCCACGATCCCTCGCCGGGGTCCATGCTGCGGGTCGCCGTCGCGCCGTGCTCGCCGTTCTCGGCGAGCGAATCGCTGATGCGCGCGTCGGCCGAGCTGGCCCGCCGGCTGGGCGTGCGGCTCCACACCCACATCGCCGAGACAGCCGACGAGGAGGCGTTCTGCCGGGAGCGGTTCGGGTGCCGGCCGGTCGAGCTGCTCGACCGGCTCGGGTTCCTGGGCGACGACGTGTGGCTGGCTCACGCCGTGCACCTGTCGCCCGATGACATCCGCACCTTCGCGACAACGGGCACGGCCGTGGCCCACTGCCCCACCTCGAACCTCCGGCTGGGATCCGGCATGGCCCCCGTCCGCGAGCTGGTCGATGCCGGGGTGCGGGTCGGACTGGGGGTGGACGGCTCCGCCTCGAACGACGGCGGGAACCTGCTGGGTGAAGCGCGGGAGGCCCTGCTGGTGGCCCGGGGGCGCGGCGGCCCGGCCGCCATGACCGTGCGCGAGGCCATGCGGCTCGCCACGAGGGGCGGGGCGGCCTGCCTGGGACGCGACGACGTCGGGTCGCTCGAGCCGGGAAAGCGCGCCGACGTGGCGCTGTTCGACGTGACCGGGCTGGCGACGGCAGGGATCGAGGAGGACCCCGTCGCGGGCGTCGTCCTCGCCTGGCCGCAGCGGGTCCGGCATCTCCTCGTGGAGGGCAGGTTCGTGGTGCGTGACGGCGCGCTGACGGGCATCGACGAGGCGGCCCTCGCGGCCGACGCGCACCGCATCGCCCGCCGGATCCGCGCGCAGAGCGACGGAGGTCGATGAGATGCCGGTGACACGCGGTTCGGACGTGGCCCAGGTCACGGGCGGGGGCGTCGGGACGTCCGCCCCCCGCGTGGACGGCGTCCCCAAGGTGCTCGGTGCCTTCGCCTACGGCAGCGACCTCTGGGCCGACGGCATGCTGTTCGGCGCGACCGTTCGAAGCCCCCACCCCAGCGCCCGGATCCGGTCCATCGACGTCTCCGGGGCGCTGGCACTGGCCGGCGTCCGCCGCGTGCTGACCGCGGCGGACCTGCGGGCGAAGCGCACCTACGGGCTGGAGCACGACGATCAGCCCGTGCTCGCCTGGGACGTGGTCCGCCACGTGGGCGAGCCGGTCGCGGTGCTGGCGGCCGAGCGGCCGGAGGTGGCCCGCGCAGCCGCCGCCGCGGTGCGGGTCGAATACGAGCCGCTTCCGGCGGTCACCGACATGGAGGCCGCCCTGCGCCCGGATGCCCCGCGCGTCTCCGAGATGGGGAATGTCCTCCGGCACGTCCACATCGTGCACGGCGACCCCGATGCCCCGGCCGACGTGTGGGTCGAGGGCTACTACGAGCT
>DAIDTV010000032.1:0-3961 GCA_027457005.1 Chloroflexota bacterium | reverse complement strand
CCCGTGGAGCTGCGCCTGCGCAACGTCCTGCACACCGGGTCGGTCCTCCCGACCGGCCAGGTCATCCATGGCTCCGCGCCTGCGCGCGAGGTGCTGGAACGGTGCGTCGCGCTGCCCATGCCCCCGGACGTCCCGGCCGGAGATCGGGATCCCCTCACCCTGCCCGGGGGCGCGGGGAACGTCGGCCGCGGCGAGCACGTCCGGCGCGGCGTGGGACTGGCCCTGGGCTACAAGAACATCGCCTACAGCGACGGCTTCGACGACTCCTGCGAAGCCAGCGTGCGCCTCGAGCTGGGCGCGCACGGGCCGGTCGCGACCGTCCACACGGCGGCCATCGAGGTCGGGCAGGGGCTGCACACCGTGCTGGCGCAGATCGTCCGGACCGAGCTGGGGGTCGACGAGGTGGTGGTGGACCAGCCCGACACCGTGCTCGGGTCCGCCGGCTCGACCTCGGCATCGCGGCAGACCGTGATGGCCGGCGGCGCCGTTGCGGGCGCATGCGCCGCGGTGCGGGAGCAGCTCCTGGACCGGGTCGCCACGCGTGCCGGCCGGGATCCCCGGCAGGAGGGCCCGGTCCGGCTGGCGGACGAGCGCGTCTTCGTGGGCGACGCTCCGGTCGGGGAGATCGCCGGGTTCCTCGATCCGCCGATCGAGGTGCGCCACGTCTTCCGCCACCGGCCCACCACCGCGCTCGACGAGCGCGGCCAGGGAGATCCGCACGTGATGTTCGCCTTCGGTGCCCTGCGCGCGGTGGTCGACGTCGACGAGGACCTGGGCCTCGTGCGGGTGGCGCAGATCGCGGCGGTGCAGGACGTGGGCCGGGCGCTGAACCCGCGTGGCGTGGAGGGCCAGATCGAGGGCGGCTCGGCACAGGGCCTCGGACTCGCGCTGATGGAGGAGCTGCAGCTGAAGGACGGACGGATCCTGAACGCCTCCTTCACCGACTACCTGCTGCCCACCATCCTGGACATGCCCCCCGTGGTGTCGGACGTCGTGGAGGAGCCCGAGCCGGGTGTCCCGTACGGTGCCAAGGGCGTGGGGGAGGGGGCCACCATCGTCGCGACCGCCGCCATCGCGGCCGCGCTGCGCGACGCCACCGGCCGGGAGCTGAACCGCGTCCCGGTGACCCCCGACGACCTGGTGGGGCTGGCTCCGGCGCGCGCGTCGGGACCGCCGCCCGGCATTCCCCAGGTGCCCGGTCCACGCCCGGTGTACGAGTACCGGTGAGGCGATGACCATGGACCTGGCGCGCAGGATCGCGGTGGCACGCGGCGACGAGCCGGCGGACCTCGTGCTCAGGGGCGGGCGGGTGCTCTCGGTGTTCACCGGGGAGCTGCTCGACGGCGACGTGGCCGTCGCCGGGGAGCACATCGCGGGGATCGGCCGCTATCGCGGATCGCAGGAAGTGGACGTCTCCGGCCTGATCCTGCTGCCGGGGTTCATCGACGCCCACATGCACCTCGAGTCGACCAAGCTGATGGTCGACGAGTTCGCCCGGGCCGTCCTGCCATGGGGCACCACCACGGTGGTCCTCGATCCGCACGAGATCGCCAACGTGTTCGGGCTCGACGGGGTGTCGGCCCTCCTGGCCTCGGCCGGCGAGATGCCCCTGGACTACTACGTGATGGCCCCGTCCTGCGTGCCGGCCAGCCCGTTCGAATCGAGCGCGTACACGGTCTCCGCCGACGACATCGCGGGGTTCCTGGCGAGCGAGCCCCGCGCGCTCGGCCTGGCCGAGCTCATGGACTTCCCCGGGGTCGTCCGTGCGGACCCCGCGGTCCTGCGCAAGATCGAGGTCACCCGGGCCGCCGGCGGCCACGTCGACGGCCACGCGCCGCGCCTGGCGGGGCCGGCGCTGAACGCCTACCTGGCCGCGGGTGTGGGCAGCGACCACGAGTGCACGACGCTCGAGGAGGCGCGGGAGAAGCTGCGTCTCGGGATGCAGATCATGATCCGCGAGGGCTCCGCCACCCGGGACGTCGAGGCGCTGATCCCGCTGGTGATCGAGCACGGGCCGGCGAACTGCATGCTGTGCACGGACGACCGCGAGCCGCACCACCTGCTGGCGGCCGGCCACATGAACGACGTGGTGCGCAAGGCCGTGGCGCTCGGGTGCGCTCCGGCCGACGCGGTGATCATGGCCACGCTGCACCCGGCCCGCTGGCACCGCTTGTGGGAGCACGGGGCGGTCGCGCCCGGGTACCTCGCCGACATCCTGGCGGTCGAGGAGCTGGAGAGCTTCCGGCCCGTCCGGGTCTGGAAGCGCGGCCGGCTGGTCGCCGCCGACGGGGTGGCACTGGGCGTGCCGAAGGCCACCGCTCCCGAGTGGATGCGCGGAAGCGTCCACATCGCGACCGTGCACCCGGACGACCTGCGCATCCGGGCCACCGGGCAGGTGCGGGTGATCGGCGTCGAGGCGGGCGGCATCGTCACCAGGAACCTGGTCTGGCGACTGCCAACCGGGGCCACGGTGGCGGCCCCCGACCCGGCGCGGGACCTGGCCAAGGTCGCGGTGATCGAACGGCACAGGGGGACGGGACGCATCGGGCTCGGGCTCGTGACGGGCTTCGGCCTGCGGCGCGGAGCGCTGGCCTCCACCCACGCGCACGACGCCCACAACCTCGTGGTCGTCGGCGTCGACGATGCCGACATGGCGGCGGCGGCGAACCGGCTGGCGGAGATCGGGGGCGGCCAGGTCGCCGTGGTCTGGGGCCGCGTGGTGGCCGAGGTGCGCTGCCCCATCGGGGGGCTGCTGTCGGATCTGCCGGCCGAGCAGGTGGCCGCCGCGGTACGATCCCTGGAGGAGGCGGCCTCACGGGAGCTGGGTGCCACCCTGCCCGCGCCCATCATGACCATGTCGTTCCTGGCCCTCTCGGTGATCCCCGAGCTCAAGATCTCGGACCTCGGCCTGATCGACACGGTCGCGTTCGAGGTGGTGCCGATCGAGGTGCCCGCGAGCCGTCCGGATCCGGCCGCAGTCGCCGCGCCCGCGGGCCTGGTGGAGGCCGCGGGGTGGGAGGCGGCGGAGTGACTGTCGGGTCCCTGCCCGCGCTGCGCAGCCCCGCGCGGTCACATCGGTCGAATCAGGCCGAATGGCACTTGGGGCCCGCGGCCCGAGAGGGCCAGATCGACAGATGTCAGATGACTAACGTCTGAGCCCGGGTGGGGCCCGCTGGACACGCAGCGTTGGCGTCGGGCCCGGCAGCGAGATCGGTCAGCCGATCGGGAAGGCACTGGAGGCGTCAGAGATGCGACTCGCGAGTCGAATGGATCGCATCGGGACGGAGACCGCGTTCGAGGCGGCCGCGCGGGCCCGGGCACTGGAGGCCACGGGGGTCGACGTGGTGCACCTCGAAATCGGCGAGCCCGACTTCGACACCCCCGCCCACATCCGCGCGGCTGCCAAGCGCGCGCTCGATGAGGGCAAGACCCACTACGCTCCCTACGCCGGCATCCCCGAGCTGCGCGCCGCCATCGCCGCCGACGCCAGCGCGCGCAAGGGTCTCGCGGTGAACCCAGAGCAGGTCTTCGTGACGGTGGGCGGCAAGGGCGTGATGCTCTACGCCATCGAGGCCCTCGTGGAGCCCGGAGACGAGGTCCTGGTGCCCGATCCCGGGTACCCCATCTACGAGTCGCTGGTGCGCTTCATGGGCGGGGTCCCGGTGCCCGTGCCGATCCGGCAGTCCACCGGCTTCCGGATCGACCTCGCCGAGCTGGCCGCCCTCGTGACGCCGCGCACCCGGATGCTGGTGCTGAACTCGCCGGCCAATCCGTCCGGCGGGGTGCTGACCCGGAGTGACCTCGAGCAGATCGCCGGGCTCGCCATCGCGCACGACCTGGTCGTGCTGGTCGACGAGATCTACGGGCGCATCCTCTACGAGGGCGAGCACGTCAGCATCGCGGCCCTGCCCGGCATGGCCGAGCGCACGGTGATCCTCGACGGCTTCTCCAAGACCTACGC